>CAZXQY010000077.1:0-12377 GCA_964642505.1 uncultured Gammaproteobacteria bacterium
CAAGCGAATTGGATCTACATCGACCTAAGGTGGATGAATTTACTTGGTATAACCAAAGTGGCTCCCTTATGAAAAGAGTTCCCGATGTTATGGACGTATGGTTCGACTCAGGAGCAATGCCTTTTGCGCAATGGCATTATCCGTTTGAGAACAAAGAAAAGTTTGAACAAAGCTTTCCAGCCGATTTTATTTGCGAAGTGATTGATCAAACTAGAGGATGGTTCTATACGTTACATGCGATCGCAACTTTAATAACCGGCCAAAAAGCCTTCAAAAACGTAGTCGTTAACGGGCTTGTTTTGGATGAAAACGGTGAAAAAATGTCGAAATCGAAAGGCAATACCATTAATCCGTTTGAAATCTTAGAAAGACACGGTGCGGATGCCGTTCGATGGTATGTAATAAGTAATTCCGCGCCGTGGGATGATATGAAATTTTCTGAGAAAGGCTTAACAGATGTTCGCACAAAATTATTCGGTACCCTAGAAAACGTGTATAGATTTTTTTCATCCTACGCGAACATCGATGGTTTTAAGGGTGATGAAGAGTTGGTTAGCCACGACAAAATAGACGAGCTGGATAGATGGCTCCTTAGTCGACTTAACACTACAGTGGATACGGTAAACAAATGCTTCGAAGGATACGACTGCACGGGCGCAGCTAGGGCGTTGGAAATTTTGGTCGACGAGTTTTCGAATTGGTATGTTCGACGGTCGAGAGAGCGTTTTTGGGCTGGTAAAAAGACTAATGATAAGGGAAGCCTAAAGGCAGACGAAAAATTGGCAGCCTATCAAACGACAAAAAAATGCCTGGAAACAGTATCGATCATAATGAGTCCTATCGCCCCGTTTTTTAGCGACTGGTTATATAGAAAGATCACTAAATCTTTTGAAGAAGGGACTAGTAGTTCTGTTCATCTGACGCGGTTTCCGCTCGTGGAGGACCAGATTATTGATGTAGGTTTGGAAAACAGGATGGGTTTGGCCCGACAAATTGTACAAATGGTTCTGTTATTACGAAATAGAGAAAAAGTAAATGTTCGGCAGCCTTTAAAAAGAATTTTACTAGTGACTAGTACGTCCGTTAAAAAAACAGAAATAGAAAAGATTGAAGAAATAATTCTTAGCGAGGTAAATATAAAAGCTATAGATTATGTCGAAAATACTAGCGGCTTGGTAAAGAGAACGGCCAAGGCCGATTACAAGAAGTTAGGACCTAGGCTCGGTAAAAGAATGAAGACAATTGCGAATCTAATAAGTAGGTTGACCGAATCTCAGATTGATTCATTGATAGGAAGCAAAATGGTTTTTTTCAAGGTAGATTCGGAAAAAATCACTGTCTCTCTTGATGAAGTACAGATTTTCGCTGAATCAACAGAAGATTTAGCTATGACTCAAGAAGGTACCATTACCGTGGCCTTGGATATGGCGATAGATGACGAACTCCGAGCAGAAGGGTTTGCCCGGGAGGTAATAAATAGAATCCAATCCATGAGGAAGACTGCAGATTTTAATCTGACTGATAGAATTTCTGTAGAATACACCGTCGACAAGAAAACGAGTAAGGCTATAAAATTACATATGGGTGCGATAAAAAAGGAAACATTGGCACATTCTATCTCGGAAAAAGAGCAACCTGAGGGGAGTTTGGTAAGAAAATTTGAAATAGGTCTAGTATCTATAGAAATCGGGATTACTTTAGAAGATACTTGCTAGACTTTAGTTCTACACCAATAGTGTCTATTAGAGAAGATGAGAACAAATTTAATACTGCTTCTGATTCTATTTTTTTCGTCCTCAATATCTTTGGCTAACGGTCCTACCTCAGTGGTTAGAGAAACAGTCGATAAGGTAATGGATACCTTAATGAATATTGAAGGTTCCCCGGATAGAAAATGGAGAATTATCGCAAAGACTATCAGTCCCACCTTTGACTTCAAAAGCCTCTCACAAAGGACTATAGAAAGTGAGTGGCGAGAGGCAACCAGTCAGGATAAGAAAAAGTTGATAGACTATTTTTCTCAATATCTTGAAGACATCTATAGAACCAAGATGACTGGCTTTGTACCATCTAAGATCGACTATATAGGTGAACAGATTAGGAAAGAGAGAGCGATTGTTGACAGCCTAGTATATAGTTCTGGAAAAAAGTACTTAGTAAGCTACCGTTTAAAGATTAAAGATGGTGACTGGTATATTTACGATATATTCTTTGACGACAAGAGCATCGTAGATAATTGGAAAGAGGTTTTTGGAGCTATAATAAAATCTGAGGGTTTAGATGGTTTGTTGAACAAAATGGAATTGAAAATAATCGATTCTCCTAAGAAAGATGTTCAAGATTTTAAATAAGCAATCTAAATTAAAATTGAGTGAGGATATGTTGACTTGAGTGACCAAAACTTAATCCGTAGTAATGCCAGTATTCTTCGAGAAGGTTCTAACCGGATGGTAGCTGGAGAAAAGGTGATATTAGCTACCGTAACGTCTACTTGGGGCTCTTCTCCGAGACCTACCGGCTCTTTGATGATTTTAACTGACTCAGGCTATTGTCTAGGATCGGTTTCTGGAGGCTGTATAGAACAGGAATTGATTTTGTTGATTAAAAAAGAGTTTCCAACGGATTCGTTTATGCTTGAGTACGATGCAGAAACTAACAGAAGTTTGCCTTGTGGGGGAAGACTCTCGGTCATTCTAGAACCGTTGAATTTCATCGAAGACTTGACGGGTTTAATCGAAGCCCTAGAGCAGGGTAAGAAAGTCAGGAGAATCATTAGTGTTTCACAAAATTCGTCGATTTGGAGTTCAGATGAAAATCTGGATTTTGGTGGCTTTATGGACGACGTTTATATTGTTTCTTATGATGCAGCGTGGAAAGTTCTGGTTGTCGGCTTCGGAGATTTAGGTCGTAGCGTTGCCTCGTTCGCGCAGATGCTCGATTACAAGGTATTGGTTTGTGAACCTCGAGAGGAGTTCAGAAAATCCGACGAAGCCTCTTTTTTATCGATATCTTCTGCTTATCCGGATGATTTTATACAAGAGGCAGAGTGTGACCAGCAAACGGCTATACTGGCTTTGACACACGATCCGAAAATAGATGACCTAGCAATGATCCAGTCGCTCGAGACTGAAGCCTTTTATATTGGGGCTCTTGGATCGGCACGAACCGCGGAGAAAAGGGCCCGCCGATTAGTGGATCATTTCGATTTTTCCTCAGACGTAATCTCGCGCATTAAAGCTCCTATCGGTATAGATCTTCAGACCCGAAAAGTAAATGAAATTGCGCTCGCCGTAATGGCAGATGTTACCGCCTGTCGAAACAAGGTCGAGATTGGTACAACACGAAACTAAGAAAACGGGTTCATGGAAACTGGTCGAGTAACTGGTATACTTTTGGCGGCGGGCGACTCGTCCCGTTTCGGTTCCAACAAACTTTTAAAAGCACTTTCAAATGGAAATACGATTGGAATCTCGGCAGCAAGAAGTCTTTCTGAAAGGGTGGATGACCTTACGGTGGTGGTTGCAAAGAATGACGATCTAACGGATATGATGTTTAGAAATAATGCTTATAAGACTATTGTGGCAGAGAATTCAAACCTTGGAATGGGCAATAGCTTAAAAAGTGGAATATGGGCTAACAAAGACAGCTTTGGTTGGTTGGTGGGCTTAGCTGATATGCCATACATTGGCGTGAAGGTGATAGAATCTTTAGTGTCGGAGATTAGAAATGGGGCAAAGATGTGTGCGCCCTTTTGCGAAGGTGCACGAGGACACCCAGTAGGATTTGGTAGAGTTTTAAAAGAAGATTTATTGTGCCTCGGGGATGCTTCAGGAGCTTCCGGATTGTTACAGAAATACCGAAAGGATCTGGTTGAAATCCCAACTGAAGATAAAGGTGTTCTTCACGACATTGATTTCCCATCGGATATTATTTAGATCAAAGGTAGATTTTTAAAATAGCTACTGCTAAGTTTTTTTGAAAAAGGTTCTCTAACTTTGAATAAATCTGGATTAATTATTTTCTTTTTGATGAGCAATGTTCTTTATGCCGGGGCTCAGGCAAGCTCTATCACTTTGAGTGGGAATGGTAGTTATGAGAGTAGATTTTTTTTGAAAGAAGGTTTTTCAGGAACTTCTTATCTACTTACTAATTCCACCAGTTTTAGTCCAGAATTATACATGTCTTGGGAAAACGAAAAACACACATTTTTAGTATCCCCATTTTTAAGAATAGATCAAGAAGACCCTGATCGAACTCATTTCGATCTTCGCGAGTTCACGTACTCCTATAACAAATATGATTGGGAATTACGTTTAGGAGTGCGAAAGATTTTCTGGGGCGTGGCTGAATCAAATCACCTTGTCGATGTAATCAATCAGAGTGATTCAATCGAAAATATTGACCTAGAAGATAAATTAGGACAGCCGATGATTAATCTTGCATTTATAAGAGATTGGGGATCTGTGGATTTTTTCGTCTTGCCGCTATTCCGAGAACGCACTTTTGCTGGGACCGAAGGTCGACCTAAGGTTAGTTCGCTACTTAGAGGTAAGGAAGGTGATTTTGAATCGGGCGCCAAGAGAAACCACGTTGATTATGCCGTGAGGTTCAGTACTTACACAGATAATATGGATATAGGTCTCTATCATTTTTGGGGTACTACACGCGCTCCTCGTTTAGTACCCGATAATCGGGTTAACGGAGCTGTCGTGTTCGTCCCATTCTATGAAATCATTCACCAAACGGGATTAGACATGCAACTTACTATGGGCAACACCTTGTATAAACTTGAAATGCTGCGATATTCTAGTGATTTTGAGACTTATTTAGCCACGGTCGGTGGGGGAGAATACACTTTTACCGGAATTGCAGATACTAATATAGATCTTGGCATTCTAGGCGAATACCATTGGGATGAACGGGGAGAGAGAAGTCCTTCATTTTTCAATAATGATCTCTTCGGTGGTATGCGTATCGCTGCCAATGACGTTCATGATTCTCAACTTCTTGCAGGTTTTATCAAAGACCTAAATAACCATTCTCTTATGTTTAATATAGAGGCTAGTAGGCGACTCTCTAATCATTGGAAAATAGAAATAGAAATGCGTTTGTTTGTGGATCTGGCTTCAAATGACCCGTCCTTTGGTTTGCAAGATGAAGATTATATCCAATTAGAGATTTTTAGATATTTTTGAAGATTTGGTTCAAATAAGAAAAATATACTTGTTGACGATAATATTCCTAACCAAGTGAGGGAATCGAAATGATTTTGAAAGGAATTCGTGTTTTGGATTTTACCCAATATCTGGCTGGACCGACGACGACTCGCCTTATGGCAGAAATGGGTGCTGACGTCATAAAGGTTGAAAGAGCGAAAGATGGTGACCCTTCCAGATTACTACCCGTTGTAAAAGATAAACGAAGTGGTTATTTCGTTCAGCAGAATTTAGGGAAAAGGAGTTTATGCATAGATTTGAAATCTAAGGAGTCGAAGAAAATTGTTTTAGATTTGGTTAATGAAGTGGATGTTGTTATCGAAAATTTTGGACCTGGAGTAATGGAAAAACGAGGATGGGGCTTTAAAGAATTGAAAAAAATTAACAAAAAACTTGTGATGGCTTCAATTTCTGCATTCGGTCGAGACAGTCTATTGTCGCACAAGACTGGTTTTGATTGGATAGCCCAAGCGTTTGCGGGGATAATGGATATGACAGGTCCCGAAAAAGGCTCGCCTCATCCTGTTGGTGTTGGAATCGCAGATATAAGTGCTGGGGTCCATGCTTTCGCCGCTGTGGGTTATGCTTTATTTAATAGAGAGAGAACAGGAGAAGGGCAATGGTCAGATATTTCTATGGTCGATTGTTTGTTCCATGCTCATGAAGTCAACCTTCAAGTTCCGCAGCTGACTGACGGAGCGTTTGTGCCTAAAAGGATGGGGGCACATCATAAACTTCTCTGTCCCTGCGGAGTCTTTAATTCTCCGGAAGGTCATATCGTCATTCTTTGTACTCAAGGCCAATGGGTAAATTTATGTAAAGCTATGGAAAAACCAGAATTAGAGAAAGACTCACGATTTAGTTTACCTGAATCTCGGGTGTCGAATCAGGATCGACTGATAGCGATAATTGAAGAGTGGATGACGGAGATTGGAAAAGATGAAACAATTCTAAGAAAACTAGAGTCTAATCGTGTACCGAGCTCTCCGGTTCTAAGCCCGATCGATGCCCTGGAACATCCTTATTTTAATGAGCGCGGTACGGTGAGAGTTACAACGGACAGGATTTTGGGAACAATAAAATTACCTGGGTTTCCGTTACGCTTTTCGGATCAGAAAAATTATAAACCAGGAAATGCACCGTTTTTAGGAGAGCACAATTCGGATGTTTTGAAAGAAGTTTTAGGGTATTCAGAGGAGACTGTTCGAGGGCTTTATGAGAAAGGAGTGCTGTATCAAGAGAATTGCTAATAGAACTGATTACGTACCTGTCGACAGGGGGCACTCTCTCAGTATAATTGATTGAACCTATTTAAAGGACATTAGAAAATGTTTTGTAGAGGGATGTGAAGTATGAAGTTAATGTGGTTTCATTTGATGCCCTATACCGATTTACCGGAAAATTTCAAAGAAAAGCATGCCTCAGTATGGGTAGATATAGATTCGGGCTTGTTTGATCCTGCTTTCGGTCATCGTTTATACAATGAATTTATTGATGAGCTGGAATATGCTGCCTCTGTTGGCTTCGATGCTGTTTGTGTCAATGAACATCATTCTAACGGGTATGGCTTGATGCCGTCACCTAACTTAATTGCGTCTGTACTCGCGCGCTCTACTACTAGCGCTAAATTGTGTATTTTAGGAAACTCTGTAGCTCTTTATGACCCTCCTACCCGAGTAGCTGAAGAAATGGCAATGATTGATGTGATTTCGGGGGGAAGGCTAATTGCAGGATTTCCGGTAGGTAGCCCCCAAGATACCTGTTTCGCATACGGTAAAAACCCGAGTGAATTGAGACAGAGATATCATGAATCGGTTGAGTTCATTAAGGAGGCCTGGGAGAGAAGAGAGGTGTTCTCTTTTAACGGAAGGTTTACCAAGCAACGTTACGTCAATGTGTGGCCAAGGCCGATTCAGAGGCCACATCCGCCTATATGGGTACCGGGAGGTGGTTCTTCAGTCGAAACTTGGCGTTTTTGCGCAGAAAACGACTATGTTTATTGCTTCCTTTCTTATTTCGGTCATAAGGTTGCGGTCGAACAATTGGCAGGTTTCTGGGCTGAGATAGAAAAATTAGGCAAAGACAAAAATCCTTATCGTACTGGGTTTTTACAGTTCATAGGTGTAGGAGAAAGTAAAAAGGAAGCGATGTCGTTGTATCGAGAGCCAGCAGAGTACTTTTATGGTAGATGCTTGCATGTTGATCCACGCTGGGTTGTGCCGCCGGGCTATATGACGGAGCAAACGGTCAGGTCCCGAGTTCAATCTCAGATGCAATTAGCCGCTAAAGCTTCTGCGGGTGGAGGGCCGTCTATTAAGCAAAATGCACAACATTTCGACGAAATAGTAGAAAAAGGCTATATCCTTGTTGGAGGGCCAGATGAAATCGCGGAGAAATTGATGAGTATAGCCGCCGAGCTGGGGATTGGTCATCTCATGTTGCTCTTGCAATTCGGAAATATGGACAAGGAACTAACGAACTATAATACAAAAATATTTGCTGAACAGGTGATGCCACAAATTAAGAATCTATTCGATGATAAATGGGAAGATTTGTGGTGGCCCCGTGGATTGGAATCAGGAAAAAGCGAGACTGCTGCTTCGGCCGGGTAGCAAATAGCTTTAATATTCCTTCAGAGAATATAGTATATAAAAAGTTTATAAATAATATTTAACCTACTGTTTTGCAATGCAATTAAAAGAAGAGCATGTAAAGTTAGCTGATTATGAAGCAAGAATTTGGTCTAAAGGTTCGGGGAAGAAAGTTGGATTTTTCCCGGGTATTGGTGGTCTCCCAAAATGGACTGAATTTTTGGAGCTTTTGTCAGCAGACTTTGAAGTAATCGCTCCCTCTCTACCAGGCTTTCCAGGGGGAGGGCGGAAGCATTTGGATTTAGATGGCATTTTCGAATGGTTACTCGTTACGAACGATTTAATAAGAATTAGCGGATTACAGAATGCTGATTTAGTTGCTTCGTCGGTATCCGCTCCTCTAATCGCAGATTGGGCCGCTACTTGGCCTTCGAAACGTAATATCACTTTGATTGGACCGTTTGGTACCTACTTAGATTCAGAGCCTATAAAAGATATTTGGGCACTCCGACCAAACGAGTTGAGTAGAAAAATTGTTAATAATCCACAAATTTTTCAAGATTTTGTCGAAGTTGGTGAAGGAGAGGAACCGATTGAATGGAAAGTGGTGCAGATGCGTAGTCTCGAGGCCAGCGCGCGGTACCTGTTTCCTTTTGGCGACACAGGAATAGGGTCCAGGTTGAGGCGAATTGAGTCTAGTTTACTCATAGTACGAGGAGAGGATGACCAGATAATTCCAGAATCTCACATCAAACTATACAATGACCGCGTGTCGTCGGTCGTGAAATACGAGACAGTAGTTGGAGCTGGGCACCTTTGCGAGTTGGAAAAGCCTCGGGCTGTTTACTCGCTTGTCAAAGCGTTTTTGAGCTAGTTTTAGAAATATGGGGTTGCTCGCAAAACTCGAAAAAAATGGTAGAATAAGGTAATAACATGGTTGCTAGCGACTAAAAAGAGTACTCAAATTTTAGTTCGATTTTCGTTTTGCTTCGGGTTGGCAACAAGTTCGTCAAGACTTTTGCCTAAGGCTTGCGGTAAATGACACTGTCGCTAAAAGCGGAAGATCGATCACAGGAATTTTTACGAAATTTAATTTTTAAGGGAGTTAGAAGTTGAGTCTTGATGATTTAACTAAGGAAGTCCAAGGTCGATATCATAAACTTGTAAAGGACGAGAGCGTTGATCCGAATGAGTGGGCTTATGCCTGGCGTTCCGAATTTAACAGGGGTGGGTTCAAGGCCGTAGACATGTTAATGGAAGAAGTTATCGATCAGGATAAATGTATTGGATGCGCCGCATGTGTCACCATTTGTCCAGTGGACGTTTTTGATTACGAAAATGAAAAACCAACGGATACCCGCCACAGCGCTTGCGTTTATTGCGAACTATGTGTTGATGTGTGTCCGGTTTTGAGGCCTACAGACAAAGATTTGGGAGAGCAAATAGGACTCCTTGAGCCCACTCTGGATTCTGGTTTTGGTCCCTACGGCTACGGTTGTTATGCAAGGGCAACGGACAAGGTACTTCTCGAAGATGGCCAAGATGGCGGTGTTTGTAGTGCTCTTCTAATTCACGGCTTGCAAAACGGAACATTAAAAGGAGTGGTTGCGGGAGAAGAACATTCGGAGAATCCTCAGATGGGGTCTTCCATGCTCCAGACGACTGAAGAGGAAATAAGGAAAGGTGCTCGTTCACGATATACTTATCAACCAAATACAGTAGCCTTAGTTGAGGCGATGAAAAAGGATATTTCCCCGCTTGCGGTCGTGGGGGTACCTTGTCAGGTTGATGGAGTAAGGCAACAACAACACTCGAGTATTAGGTTAGATGTGGCTAACTGGTATAGGGATAATGTTAGCCTCGTTATAGGTCTCTTTTGCTCGGAATCATTTACCGAAGAGGGTGTAGATTGGTTGGCCAAGGAAATGGAAGTTCCAAAAAAAGACATAATGAACATAAACATAAAAGGGCGTATAGAAATCAAGCTTCGTGATGGTAGGGAAGATGTTCGCTCTCTCAAGGCGTTTGGTAAATATGCCAGACCAGCCTGTCTTTATTGTATGGATTACTCGGCTGATAATGCGGATATAGGTTTTGGAGGAATCGGTTTAGATAAATGGACTTACACGGTAATTAGAACCGAAGCCGGACACAAAGCTTGGCAATCTTTGGTGGAAGACGGTTGGGTTGAAACTAAGGAATGGGATGAGTTTTTGAAGGGCAAAGAAATAGTGGAACGATTATCTATTTACAAAAGAAACAGACCTTTGCCGGCACTGATGCCGAATTTGGAAGAAAGAACTGCTCTAGGTAATCTCGACCCTAAAAACTACTATCGCGGTTGGGAAGACGGTAACTCAGCTAAAGATTGGCGTCCCTTACCACCCCCTCCGCCCAAGAAAAAGAAGGTGGCGAAAAAAGAAGGAAGCAGCAAATGACCACAAAAAAAGCTCCCTTAGAAGATTTGAATGTGATCGTCTCCGGCCAGGGAGGAGACGGCTCCCTTACTGTAGTGAATATTCTGGCAGATGTTCTTCGTAATAACGGCCTGCGGGTTTATACCGAAAGGGATGTCTTATCTCGTATCAAAGGCGGGATTACCGCCGCTAATTTACGGGCTTATAAAGGAGAAAAACTTACCATAAGTAGCCACATTGATCTTTTAGTAGCGTTTGACCAACTGGCGGTCAGTAAGTACGCATTTAGATTGAACGCAAAAAGTATCGTGGTCTACGATAGTTCCATCGGCGAACTCGCCGCGGAGTCAAGTGGCCTCCCGTCGGGAACACGCATGATCGGCGTGCCTTTGAGTCGTCACGCGGTTAAAAATTTTAGGAGAGATATTTATAAAAACAGTATCTCGTTCGCGGTGATTGGTCGCCTGGTCGGTATAGGTGATGATGCGCTCCGCGTGGCATTTGATAAGAGGTTTGGGCCTCGGGGCAAACAAATGCTCGAATCTAACTTGCTGGCGTTAGATATAGGTTTTTCCTTGGCTGAGGAAGCCGGACTGACCATAGATGATAGCTTGTACGAATTGGATGAAAAGGATGGCTATTCATCTGAGGGTGGTCATATGCTAATAACTGGTAATGAGGCGACTGCTTTCGGGTTTGCTGTTGCGGGAGGAAAGTTTTATGCCGGATACCCTATAACACCATCTACTGAGATAATGGAATGGCTTATTCCGTGGCTACCTAAATTTGGTGGAGTAGTTAAACAAGCTGAAGACGAGTTGTCCGCGATTAATATGGCAATAGGAGCGGCACTGACTGGAACTCGCACTATGACTGCTACCTGTGGGCCTGGAATAGCTCTGATGCAAGAAGGCATTGGTCAACTGGGGATGGGCGAAATCCCTTTAGTTATAGTCGATGCACAACGTAGTGGTCCGAGCACCGGCATGCCGACGAAACCTGAGCAAAGCGACATAAACCTTATGGTTTACGGGGGAGCAGGGGATTTTCCGAGAGTTGTCTTGGCTCCAGGGCACCCGGAAGACTGTTTTCATATCGCGGTAAAAGCGACTAATTTAGCTGAGAAATATCAAGTTCCCGTTTTTATAGCTCTGGACCAGGGATTGTCTCAAAATACTGCCACTGTAGATCCGTTCAAACTGAGCGATGTTGAAATCGACAGAGGTAAAAGAATGGACGCTGATGCGTTGGCATCTATGGAAGTCTATAAACGATATGAATTTACGGAAGACGGAGTGTCTCCTTTTTCCCCACCTGGTACTCGGGGCGGAATGTCACTGGTGACCGGAAATGAGCATGATGAGTTTGGACTAGTCTCGGTAGACCCCACTAATCGCGTAAAACAGGTAAAAAAAGTGGGAGAAAATTGGAAAGTATGAGACCCGAACTCCCTAGAGCTGTTACTTATGGGATAGAAACAGCTGATATCGGTTTTATTGGGATTGGGTTAACCTACGGTGTCATTCTGGAAGTGATGGATATTCTGGCTGAAAGAGATATCCATAGCCAGTATCACCAAGTCAGGACTATCTGTCCGATGTTGGAGGAAACTGGTGCATTTACGCATCGTTGTAAGAATGTTTTTGTTGTGGAATATAACGCTGGGGCACAACTGGCCAAAGTTATAATTGCGAACGGCGGCAATGAAAGTCATATTCACAGTATACTTAGATATGATGGTGTTCCGATGAATTCTGGAGATGTTGTTAAGCAACTGACGGAACGTTTAGGAATTAAAGAGGAAGAAGTAGCATGACTAAAACATTCACGCCCTCCCGCCCCATTTGGTGTGCTGGTTGTGGTGATTTCGGAGTTTTGCACGCACTGATTGGTGGCTTTGAGGAACTTGGAGTGGCAGAACATGAAAGATTTGTGATTGCGGGGATTGGATGCTCGGGTACTCTGCAAAATAATCTCTCTTGCTACGGATATCACACTTTACATGGCAGAGTGCTTCCCACGGCGACTGGAACTAAGTTGGCTAATCCAGGGCTTACAGTAGTTGGGGTTGGTGGCGATGGAGACGGATATGCTATTGGGGGGGGGCATCTTATGCATGCTTTCAAAAGAAATCCTGGTGTAGCCTATATTGT
>CAZXQY010000078.1:0-12234 GCA_964642505.1 uncultured Gammaproteobacteria bacterium
ATTATTCCTCCGACAGTATTTGGAATGAATACAGTGACTACGGCAGCGATTATTCTTCCGAGTCTCCCTTCAATGAATATGCCTCGGATCCGCCTATTCTAATCAAGGACGGTGAGGTGGTTGGAACCTTGACCATTGATCCCTACGAATACGATGGTGTTGACCCACGTACGGTGGGAAAAGACTGTGATTGGGAAGATTAAATAATCGGTACAATTACTTCCGGCGGCTCTAAATGGCTATCAAAAGCTGGAATAGACCACCTTAAATGATTGTCAGGTAATAAAGAGTAAGTCTTCGAATCCCTGTCTTGGTTTGACCTTCCTGCGGATACCTCAAAAGTATATTTTCCAGGTTTTAAAGCTAAGGTTAAAGTTTGTTGATTATTTAAATTGGTTTCGGACTGACCATTAATCTCAACAGAAATCAGCTCATTACCTTCAATTTTTTTTTCAGAGTCATAGACAAGAGTCACCGAGGCACTTTTTTCAAGAGGTGCTGATTGAAAGTGAGTGTCATTCTTCTCCGGAAGAATATCAGATTTAAAACTACCCTGATAAAATTCGGCGAACGACACCGAGCCTACCTCAAAAGAAAAAGAGGTAAATAGAAGAAACAGTAAAATACTTTTCACTATGAAACAACAAGTCAGAATCTAGTTTAGTGTATACCTCCAAACAACTAAAAATTTAGAATTGGTTTGCTCTATATCAACTTCATTAACTCCTTCCCAAGACTCACTAAGATTTCCACCTGCAGTAACCCAGCCATTGCGCGCAACTTGATTATAATTTTCGGAAAGATCACCAAAGTCATCCACCCTTCTGTCATAAGTAAGAGTTATTGTATTGTTAGCGTTGACTATATAAACCATGGACATACCCAGTATGCTCGCTATATTGTCACCACTTTCTGATCCAGACCAATCAACTCCATCTCCGTTTGCATTACCTAGACCTGCAGCTACTGCTTGATCATGAAGAGCGGCTGGTATTCCTGTAACAACTTCAGAACCTACCGTACTATTAGAGTAATCTGTTGAAGCTAGACCTATTTTGGCAGCAAAAACCCATTGCGAATTGATCGGCTTCACCCAATTAGCAACCACGGCAAAACCATCTGTTTCCTGATCATTTGATACAGCTTTAGTCCAGGTATAAGCACCTGGGTCACTGGCAACCGCAATAGAACTTAATGCATCACTATAGTTAATACTGTTGAACTTAGATGAACTAAAATCATTAGTCACTTTGTTATAAGTAGCTCCTACAGACCAATTACTATTAAGTCGATACAAATAAGTGATATTGAGCTCATCATAATCTTGCTCTGCAGATGAAAATGTGTAATTGCTTGTCCCGGAAAAAGAGACATCTACATCCTCGCCACCTGAATTAGATTTGAAAACTGACACTGAATGGGTTCCATCAGAAACATCAAAACCAAAAATACTAGGGTTATAATCTGCTTCCAAGCCAGTTGTACCATCAGCACTTCCTTCTTCATTTTCGAAGGAAATTGAGCCAGTTCCTAGAGAAACCCCCCAACGCCATTCCCCTTCTGCTTGCAACGGAAGAGCTAAAAAAGGAATCATTAAAAGGCTATATATTATTTTACTCATTATTTCCCCTGTTAATTTGATGATTAATTTTTATACAAATCAATTTACTCTATGTACAGTGTGATTACAATAGTTTAAAAAATTAAAAAAAATAAATAGTTTAGTGGCTATTTAAAAGAAAAATGAGGAGATGCGCGTCCTGCTTAAGTCCAATTACTAGCAAAAAGGCTAAGTGTGAATCTTGTCGTTTTGATAATTCTAAAATAAGAGTAACTAAATCTGTTATTCCTCCTGGAAGAGTCCTTGATAGCAGATATTACATCGGAAATGTTTTGGGTCAGGGTGGATTTGGAATAACTTATAAAGGGTTCGACCAAGACTTAAATCGATTGGTTGCTATCAAGGAATACTACCCTAAGCATAATGTTGAAAGATCAGGTAAAGGACTGAATGTCAGCCCAAGTAATAATAGTGAATTCAAAAGAGGTCTAAATTATTTTACCGATGAAGCTCGTGCCTTAGCTAGATTTCAAGGTCATAGAAATATTGTTTCCGTGCTCTCTTACTTTAAATCGAATAACACTGCCTATATGGTCATGGAATATATTGAGGGTAGGACCGTAAGGGCTATATTAAAAGGAGGATCTAACTTTCCTCCAGAAGATGCTATTAGCACCATAATTCAAGTACTAGAAGGCCTTAGAGCATGTCATGACACTAATCTAATACATAGAGATTTAACCCCAGACAACATTTATATAACCAGAACAGGTCAGGTAAAAATATTGGACTTTGGATCTGCTAGAGAAACAAAAGAAGGAGAAGAAAATGAGTTTACGCAAATATTAAAGCAATCATATGCGCCTGTAGAGCAATATCAAAAAGGTGCTCAAGGCCCTTGGACTGATATCTATTCTGTTGGTGCCACTTTTTATAGATTACTAACAGGTAGGCCTCCCGAACAAAATTCGGTGGAAAGGTTACTGTCTGACACTCTCAAAAGACCTTCAGAACTTGGAAAGGGTATAAAAATTAGCTCTAAAGTAGAGGATGTTCTCATGAAGGCCTTGGCAGTAAGACCAGAAGATAGATACCAACATGTGGACTCTTTCACGGCTGATTTATTGAATGCTTCTCAAGAAACCCCCAAACCAAAACTATCAACTGCGTCAGTAAAGAAAAACCCAGAACGAAAACCAGCTATTAAGCAAGCCCCTAAACAGACCTCAAAGGCTAGTAAAGAACCAATGGGTGAAAATAAAGTGCCTTGGTTTATAGGAATAGCGGCTGTATTAGCCATTACAGTTGGATACTTTATTTATTCGCCCACTGAAAGTCAGAGTTTTGTAGTTCAAACTCCCACTCCGCTCCCTAGTCAGCCTGCACCTGCCCCTCCACCTACTCAGATTACACCTGTTCCGGCTCCGATTCCTCCAGCTCCGCCTCCTCCAGCTCCAGCTCCGCCTCCAACCCCAGTGCCCAGTGGATATGAACTGGTAGTTAAAACTATTCCGAGCAAAGCTAAGGTAAGAATCTTAGGCACGCCAGTTGTTTATAAAGACAATATGAGATTAGAAAAGGGTGAATACATAGTAGAAGCTTGGGCAAGCGGTTATAGGCTTGAACAAAAAAGATTTTCATTGGATAGAAAAAAAACCTTGACCCTGAACTTAACTTTACTTGAAACACCTTCGGTTGAAGTAATGAATGATTTCTTTGAGCTTAGTAAATCTGTTAATTCTAATTCAGTATCTAATTTTAAAAATCTACATAGATCGCATGCTCCTTTGTCTGCTATCGGTGAAGTTGTGCTTGCGGACCATGTTTACCCTGCTCTTCTTAAAAAGGCTAAACAAAGAGATGCTGAATCGAATTTCGTTTTAGGAGTTATTCTTTCTGAAGGTATAGGCAGAAAGCAAGATATTGAAAAAGCAAAAGATCATTTGAAAGAGGCTCATGATCAAGATTATTTACCAGCAACCACCTGGTTAGCTAGAGCCTATTCATGCTCATTCGTTAAAAGAAAATGCAATGATAGTATGTCAGATAGCCTCTTTAACATAGCCTCTAGGCGCCTTCCACTTTCTAATTACATGAAAGCTGAATTATTGATTAAGCAGCAAAAGAAATCTGATGCTAAAGCGCTTTTAACCAAAGCCAGTAATGCAGGCGTTAATGCAGCTCACCATATCTTAGCTGAAATAGAATATGCTTCTAACAATCTTGCGGTTAGTGAGAGCCTTTTTAAAAAAGCAGCTGATCTAGGTAATACAGAATCTATGTTGCGATTAGCTTCCTTGAGTGTAAACAAGTCCTCTTCAACTTCAGAAAGATGGCTTAATAAAGCTTATAAAGCAGGAAACCAAGAAGCTGGAGTATTTCTAGCTTTGGGGGCCGCGAAAAAAAGTCCTAGCACCTTCTATAAACTGGCTGAAGAAACAGCTAGTAAAGGTTCAGCAAAAGGTAAATTTTTACAGGGATGGGCCTATTATGAAGGGATTTATGTACAAAGAGACTGGACCTATGCAAAAGAAAACTTTTCTAAATGTCTTCAAGAACCAAATTGCAAAGCCATGTACAACGTCTTGACTCATTCAGGCACTAGAAACAAGTCACTAGAGATATTAGAGGGTGAATTACTAAAGCTAGAAAAGATAAATTCAGCTGATCTTCTTCCTCAAGTAAAAGGAGAAATTTATTACCAATTAGGTAAAATTTATTCTTATCCAAATTTCAAACCTAACCCTAAAAAAGCTGCTCAATATTTCACAAAGTCAACGACTTTCAATAATACGCAAGCTATGACTTTCTTGTGTAATATGTTTCGCTACGGAAATGGGGTAGCTAAAAACATCCCCAAAGCATACGATCTTTGTCAAAAGGCCTACCAAATTGGATCTAGAGATCCTACCGCATTAATATTTCTTGGTCTTTACTTCGAGGAGGGATTGTCTGGAACAAAAGTTGATTTAGAAAAGGCAAAGAAATTTTTTAATACAGCTTGCGATTTAGCTGATGGAGTAGCATGTTGCCATGCGGCTAGACTCTACAGCAAGAACTCTTCAAACAGATCTCTTCAACAGGTCAGCTCCGTTAAGGCTAAACGACACAACTTTAATCACTGCTCATATTAATTTAGAAGAATGAAGAATAGTAGTTTCCATTATTTATTTCTAACCTGGATCGGTTTAATGGCTTTTTCTTCTTTTCTGCATACCGATTCAAGACCTACCGATCTTCTTATTCATCAAACAGCTATGGAAGGAAGAGAACTGGTTTCCTTTATAAGCATCCTAGATTCTGGAGGAAATCTAGTAACTGACATAACAGAAAATAACTTCAAAATTAGTTACGGACCAGAACCAGGAACGATAACTTCTCTTAAAGACTTTAGTTCAGCCAAATACGGAACCGCTTACTTGTTCATGGTTGATATATCTAAGTCAATCACAAAAAAGAATTTTGATTTGATTAAAAAATCTATTTTGGAATGGATAGATAACCTCAACACAGGTGATGCTGTCAGCATTATCACTTTCGGCGAAGAAGTTACTGTCTTAAAAGATTTTTCATTTAATAGGAATGAGTTAATTGAAGCAGTAAATAGTTTATCCAGAACTGACATGCAAACCAGGCTGCACGATGCTCTAATTAAGGCCCATAATTTGAGCTCAGTTAGAGATCAAAAGGTACCCACCCGAAAAGCTATTATCTGTCTTACAGATGGAGTAAATGAGTTCTTGGAAGGGGCAAGTAAAACAGAAGTTATGAATGTACTTGGTAATAATAGGCTTCCCGTATACACCATAGGCTTTACTGAAAACCTAAACGAAGAAAAGAAGGAGGGAATAAAGGCAATGGGTGAATTTGCTAGATCTTCAGGAGGAGTCTTTTTTGATGCAAATAAACTTTCCATTGGCGGAGCCTACAAAATGGCCAAGAAAAGAATAGATGGGACTTATATGCTTTCTTCAATTTGTGAATCTTGTAATTATGACGGTACTTTGGTGAAGCTTTACTTAACGGCTTCTTTCAAAGAGTTAGTGCTTGATACAGCAGTTCCTCTTCAACTACTAGCCAGTAAACAAGTTGTAGATCCCTTTCAAAGAGGTAAAAGGAGTAAAGAGTTTCCAATAAGTGCGAACCAAGCAATATTGATTGGGGTAGCATTTATGCTAATAGTCATTTTCTCAATCATTCTTTTTATTAGGAGGAAACAACCGATTGCAACTTCCTTAAATGAGGTTACAGATCTACAACAAGATGATTTTGTTCCCTCTTCTTCAAATAACCCTATGTCTTTTACAAATTTTAGTGATTTTAAAACAGCCGTTAAGTTAGAAGTTGAAATGATAGCTATGTCGCATAATATGAATGATGAATATGCTCTCAGAATTGGAAAAGACTTTTCTGTAGGACGATCTTCTGCTTGCAACCTAACAATAAAAGGTCAGCCTGAAATATCGGGAAATCATTGTACATTTAATTACAGTGAGGGCTCTTTGTTCATTAAAGATAATCAATCCACTAACGGCACTTTCCTAAATGGTGTAAGAATTAAAGACAAAATAAAAGTTTCTTCTCAAGATGTTATTGGTTTAGGGAGGGCAGAATTTAGATTGCTCTTTGACGAGGCTGGTCAATGATTTTATCAGGTGGTTTTCAAGCTCAAGGAAGTAGAAAAGAGCAACAAGACTCTTTTGCTTTATTTGAATCAAAAGATATTTCTTTCAAAAAACATGCTGGAGTTCTCGCTTTAGTGGCAGATGGAATGGGAGGCCTTGCTCAAGGTAAAGAAGCAAGTGAGCTTGCCATCAATGCCTTTATAAAGGCCTACAAAACAAAAACCCAAACAGAAAGAGTAGAAACTGCCTTGTTAAGAAGTGTTCATGAGTGCAATGAGGAAGTTTTTCAATTTGCTGAATCTCAGGGTATGGAAGAAAAGATTGGAACTACTATAGTAGCTGCTGTATTTAAAGGGAATGAACTATATTGGATATCTGTTGGAGATAGTCGAATATATCTTATTCAAAGACAAGAAATTACCCTTCTCACATCTGATCATAACTATCTGGCCAGACTACAAGAGCTAGTAGCTGAAGGAGAAATGACAGAAGAAGAGGCTCTAAAAAATCCTCAAAGAGGAGCCTTAACAAGCTTTATCGGATCTGAAAGAATTTCTAAGATAGGAAGAAACTCAAGTCCTATAAAATGCTTTGATACTGATCAAGTCCTATTATGTTCAGATGGTCTATATTCAAAATTATCTGAAAAGGACTTAATCTCTTCTTTGCAATTACCTCCTTCCGAAAGCTCTAAGAATCTAATTGAAAAGAAGTTGCAGTTGAAGTCAAAGAATCAAGATAACCTTACTGCAGCTGTGCTTCAGATTAGTTCTGAATCTCAAATAACAACTAAAACTGCCTCCAAAAATAAATATGCAGTAATTACAGCAGTTGGTTTAATTGGATTATTCTCACTATTCCTTTTTCTGAAACCTTTAGATTCAGAGCAAATTTCAGTTTACTTTGAAGATCAAGCACAAAACACAACTGCAGAAGAGGTGGCCGCCCCCGCACTGGTAGAAAGAAATGTTAACGAAGGTACAGTCGCAATAGAGGACACAAGAAGTTCAGAAGAATTGAAAGAAAGTACGGTACTAGATGACGAAATAAAGAAAGAAGATACTATAGCTCAAACTGAGATCAGTATAGTCAAGCAAGAAATCGTCGACAATGACAAGACTGAGAATAAAATTCAGCAAAAGGAAAAAGAGCCAGTAGAACAGAAAAAAACAATCTCCCTACAAGAAGAAATTGAGGTATCAAAGGCTGACAAAGAAATAGTAAAAGATAACCCTAAGAAAGAAGAAAAATTAGAAGCAAATATTTCTTTTCAAGAACAAAGGGCTGAATTGGCTGAAAAAGTTGAAATTAAAGAAGAAAAAGTAGTAGAAGAAATTACACCTGAAAAAGAAGAAGAAGAATGTTTTGAAGAAGTATCTACAGGAATAGGTACCATTACTATGCCTTGTAAAAAAGAAAAACGTTTCATTGGTAAGAAGGAAGACGTTCAGAAGGTAGAGTGTAATAAACCGGGTGAAAATTATAAAGGTGAAGATTCAGAACTACTTAAACCCTGTCCTGATGAAGTTGAAATCAAAGTTAATTTCTGAATTAGTTGGTACACTAAAGAATAATTGATATATTGATTAAAAATTGAGCAAAAATTAGATGGATATAAAAAGAATATTAGGAGCATTGGGTGTCTTAATAGGCACTGTAGCAATAATTATTGCTGTTTTAGGGCCCAAATCTAGCTTAGATGACATGATCAATGCTACTGTAAGACTTCAATGTGACCATCCTCTTGGGGAAACAAAACGGACAATAGATGTCAGTGGTTCTGGTTTTTATATAAATAAATCTACCATAGTTACCAATGAACATGTTTCTCCTATTGGCTCAGAATGCAATGTCTTATTGTCAACTGATGACGGACCGATACTTCTTACAACCAGACAACTCTGGACTAGTGAAATACCGGATATAGCAATTTTGGAGCTTGAAGAAGAAAGAGACGTAAAAGCGGTAAGCCTTTTTGTGGATTCAGTTGAATCTGGAGATGAAGTCTACAGTGTCGGTTATCCAGTAACCGCAGCTACTGAACAAAGTATAGCTGCCTTTATAGAATCTTTAGGCAATAATGAATCCCTACCTGGAAACTTGAATCTCCTTCAAAGCTTTCTTAAACCTCAAATATTTAGAGGCGTGGTAAGCAGTGAGTACATAGTGAATCAAGTGTCCTACATCCAAACTGATGCTGCTTTAAATCCTGGTATTTCGGGAGGACCATTATTCAGATTAAACGGACAGTTGGTTGGTATTAACACCATGCTAGACAAAGAAGCCAGAGAGGTCGGCTACTCTATTTACGTTCAAGAGTTAATTCCGATCTTAAATAAACTAAAAATTAGCTATGATGCTGAAACCGATCTGGATGCTTTAATCAGATCCTATAATGGTTTTCCTTTATTGGTCATAGGTATTATTCTATTTGCAGTTTCCTTATTCTTATTGGTTCAACCTTTGATAATTTCTGGCCCTACCCCTTCTAAAGCAAGCATTCCTTCAGAAGTGCCTCCTGCCCGCCAACAAGCAGTAGAAGCTAGAATATTATTTAGTGATTTAGCAGTTAGACCTCAATCTGTTAACTTAAGTTCTAATCCAACCTTATTAGGAAGAGACTCACAGTCTCCCGTCACCTTCCCAAAAGACTGGGGCTTCATAAGCAAGTTACATTGCTCTGTGAGCTATGATGCTTCGAACAGTAGCTTTCTTATACAGGATATGAAATCTAAAAATGGAACTTTTGTAAATGGGGAAAAAATGTCTTCTGGTTCAAAAAAAATAGTAGCTAGTGGTTCTACAATTAGCTTAGCGAAACCAGAATGTTCTTTTACAGTAGAAAAAAATATTAGGAGTTAAATTATGGCAGTTGTTAAATGCGAAAAATGCGGCCAATATTATAACGATGGTCAATATAGCTCGTGCCAATCTTGTGGTACATCACCAGAAAATTCAGAACCTGAAAATGCTGAAGAAACTCATTTTCTTAATCAGAATTCTGACTCTACAAGTTCCTCAGCAAATTTAGGTAAATACGCTTCTTCAGATACGCCCGAAGAAACTTCAGATAGTCTTGAAGTTGATGATGAAGCCACTGTCACACTAAATGCTATAGAAGGACTTGAAGATGACCCTGATGACCAGGTTACAGTTGCTATGGTAAAAAAAGAATCTGGTCTTGATCCTGTTTGCGGATGGCTTGTTTGCGTAGAAGGTGCTGACAAAGGCAGGGATTATAGAATAAAGACAGAAAGGAATTATATAGGTAGGGGTCCAAAAATGGACATAGTTATTTCAGGAGATGATTCTATTTCAAGAAAAAACCATGCGACTATAACCTTTGAGCCTAGAACTTTAAATTTCACTATAGCAACTGGTGAAGGAAGAGGACTTATCTATTTAAATGAAGAAGTGGTTGAAACACCGCAAACTTTAAAAGCTTACGATCTTATTGAGTTAGGCGAAACTAAGTTATTATTTATACCGTTTAGCACTGAACAATTTTCATGGGAAAAAGAAGCTTAGAAGTAACTAAAATGAGATGGTAAATAAGAGGCTTTCTCTATATCTTTTTCTTTTTACTCTGATCTTTTATGGCTGTTCTACTAACTTAAAAAGTACAGTTAGTTTAAGTGCTTTAACTGTTGAAACCCCTAATTGCGGTAACTCCACTTGCAGAATAAAAACTGAATACAGCGTTTACTATACTAAACCTCCAGAAACTATTTCTTTGAAGGTTTCAGAGAATGGTTTTGATGTTGTCTGTTATGCTGAAGGAGGAGCTCCTGAAAACTTAGCTGTAGACGCAAAAGTAGATTTTGTAAGCCATCCTTTAAGCTGCCCTGAGTTAAATGAAGAAAAAGTGCTAAACGAAAAGTACTTAGTAAAAAAAGTAGAACTTGAAAAAAAAGCTAATGAAGAAGTCTTAAAAACTCAAACTGAACCATTGAATAATGAAG
This sequence comes from uncultured Gammaproteobacteria bacterium, assembly GCA_964642505.1. Classification (GTDB taxonomy): domain Bacteria; phylum Pseudomonadota; class Gammaproteobacteria; genus TMED69. The sequence goes on from CAZXQY010000078.1 coordinate 10,149, forward strand.
AAGATTTAGCCTTACTCAAGCAACTTGAAGAGCTTTTTGAACAAGGATTGATATCTGAAATAGTTTACAAAAAAGAGAAAGCGCTCATAGAAAATAAAACCCAAGAGTAATCATTATGAACATATTGAAAAAACAAATAATCCTATTAACTTCCTTAGTTGTTATAACTGGATGTTCAACTGCAAAAAAAGCATATGAGGTAGACCCAGCTTTTGTTTCTTCCTCAGCATATGACGGCAGGTCTTGTAAAGAGTTGCTAATACTTGCTGAAGAAATTAAACAACAAACGCCTACATTAGAACGAAAAGTAAATGAAACCAGGAGAAAAGATAAAGTAAGAGAACAAGTTGGATTGTGGTTATTTTGGCCAACCTATTTCTTTATGGAAGGTAATGCTGAAGAACAAACTGATCTAGCATTAGCAAGAGGAAATTTAAATGCCATTAGAACAGCAGCTCTTAAGAATGAATGCAACAAAAAATGGGAAGAGGATCGATTAACTGTAGGACCTAAAGAAGAAAAGGAAATTACTTCAGAGAAGACTACCCCAGAAACTTATTCAAAAAAAGAATCTCCTTTTATGTCAAGTCAGGATTTGGAAAGTTATTTAGACCAACTTTATAAAGCCAAGGTTGATCTTGAAGCTCTAAATCAAATAGAAAAACTTTATGACCGAGGAGTTATTTCCAAAGAAGTTTATTTAAACGAATCTAAAAAGATAATAGAACAAGCTAATACTCAGATGCTAGAAGAGCTAAAAAGCCTATTAGATAAAGGGCTAATAAGTAGGAATTCTTACAAAAATGAAAGAGAAAAAATACTTGTAAAAGCAGAATAGCATTCATCTAAAGTTGAAATAGACTTTTAAATAAAAGGTTTTTTTCGGTTCTACAATTATTTTCTCTTATTGGGGGTATTAAAATAAATCGACCATGTATTGCTTTAGTAACAATATGGTGATACTTTCTCAAAGTATTACTTGCCGGGGGGGTGAATGAATATTTTTGATAATGCTTTGGTTCAAATCTATAACCTTATGGAAAGATTTGTAAGTTTAATAGAAAGGGCAATTGGAAAAGATTTTATTAATTCTTTTACTAGATTACTTGACCAAATGCATGCAACAGCGGTAATTGTTTCTGCTGTCATAGTACTTATTTCAGGAGTTTCCGCATACATTCAATTTAAAGAACTATTTTCTTGGGCTCTATATGTGGCTTTAGGCGCACCTTTGGGGCTTCTGATTCTTAGTTTTTTTGCTGAGTCTTTTCATGATGCTTGTGAAGATCTAATTTCTTCGAATGAAACTACCCTAAGTAATGGTGCTTACTTGAGATTAGCTGCAGTTATAAGCTTCTTATCCTCCATAGCCCTTTTTATAGGGGGAATATTTATCTTAGTGCAAGGCCTAGGGATTAATATTTCAATTGGCATGTGGGTAGGGGCGTTTGTTCTTCTACTTTCTGCTGCTCCATTTTTCAACCCCAGCCTTTTGAATATTTCTATAACCAAAGGCAGCTCGTCAGGAGAGGATTTTATAGCTTTAATATCATTGAATTTAAAAGCATTAGTCTTCTTTGAAAAAATAATATCTAGACTGTTAATAGTTGGAGGTGGAATTTGCCTCATTGGAAGTTTATTCCAGGTAATGCCATATCTCGTATATGGCTTAGGGTTACTTGCTGGAGGGATAGCTTTTCCAATAATTATTTATCTTTTATTTCTCTTCTTTTACTTCTTTTACTCTTTACTGCTTTCTTTTTTATCTATCGGAAGAATATCTTCAGACAGAAATTAAAGTTTATTATCTAAAGAAAAGATATACAAAATAGCTCTAAACTAAGGTTTAGAGAATGATTAATATTCTATTTCTCGTCTTAGCTATTTTTAGCAAAAGAGAAGTCTAGATGTCCAATAAGAAAAACCTCTCTACAAACTTGTGTCTTTATTGCAAGATATATGAAGATTGTAAGTATGGAAAAATTAGTAAAGGACACTAATGTCTTCAAAGGCCCTCTTAATGAGTTGGGTTGGAAAGACTCGAACTTCAAAGACTATGAAGATCAAAGAGATTATTTAAAAAAAA
>CAZXQY010000079.1:0-12230 GCA_964642505.1 uncultured Gammaproteobacteria bacterium
CTAAAGGTGGTCGGACTGGAAATGAAGACACCGTAACTTTCACAGGCGACAGCGACCTATACGCTTTAGATTTTCGGTACACGTATGCTCCCACGGGAAACCCCAGGGGAAAAGAGTGGATCATCCAAGGGGAATCCTTCTGGAGAAGTGAAGATGGAACCTATGAGGACACCAATGCTGCCACCGGAGCGGTACGACACGACGATACATCCGTCGGTTGGTACGCGCAAACTGTCTATAAATTTCATCCAACGTGGCGAATCGGATTCCGCTATAGCGAGTTAGAGTCCCCCAACATCCTCGCGGGTTTAAATGGCTCTGCTTTAGATGGTAGAAATCACGATCCGAGGGGCTATAGTACGATGATCGATTGGACAAACAGCGAATTTAGTCGAGTACGGTTCCAATGGAATAATAATAAATTGAGTAACACAACTACAGACAATCAGTTCATGATTCAGTACATAATGTCGATAGGAGCACATGGTGCCCACAAATATTGAAAGCACCCCTTCGCTTGTTAGTAGCTTAATTACTACTATCGCCCTAGTATTATCGGCGGCGACACCAGCCGCCGCCGATAATCTCAATGTGTTCGCGTGCGAGCCAGAATGGGCAGCTCTAGCTCAAGAAATAGGTGGGAAAAAACTTAAAAATGTGTTTACTGCGACTCACGCGAAACAAGACCCGCATTTCATAAGGGCTCGCCCTAGCCTGATCGCTAAAGCGAGACGTGCTGATTTGTTGATTTGTTCAGGGGCGGGCTTAGAAGCCGGCTGGCTTCCAATATTACTCCAGAAAGGTAGTAGCAAGATTCAACCGGGGGAAAAAGGGTTTTTTATGGCTTCAGACTTTGTACCTATCCTTGAAATCCCGGAGGTCTTTGATCGTTCATTGGGCGATATCCATCCTGAAGGTAACCCACACGTCCATTTAAACCCTCACAATATCTCCCTGATTGCCGAGGAACTGGCTCACCGACTGATCAGTATTGACCAGGGAAATAAATCATACTATTTAGCTCAACTTGATACCTTTCGGTCGAAATGGAAAGCCGCCATCGAAAGATGGGAGCAGGAACTGGGCCACTTTAAAAATCAGGCAGTCATCTACCATCACAAATCTCTCAACTATTTAATCAGTTGGCTAAAAATGAAGCCGATTGGTGCAATAGAACCGAAACCTGGATTACCTCCAACAACCAATCATTTGGCAGATTTGTTGGCGATTATTCGTGATAACCCATCCACTATTATTACGATTAGCGGCTATGACTCTGATACGGGAGCTAGATGGCTTGAGGAAAAGAGCGGCAGACCTGTTCTGGTTTTACCCTACACGGTAGGAGGAGACGATCAGAGCGAAAACCTATTTAGCCTGTTCGACCGTACTTTACAGCTATTAAAAGAACAAATTGACCATGGATAGCGTTACCCTAGAGATTGTCACTCCTGTACTCGCCATCGGATTAATAATCTCCCTCACGAACGGCCCGCTAGGCCTAGAAGTATTGCGCAGGGGTATAATCTTTATCGACCTAGCGATCGCCCACATTGCTGGGTTAGGCCTTATCACCGGAACAGTATTACTACACGATGTAACACCCTGGATTTTGCAACTGTCGACCATGATATTCGTAGTCTTGATTAGCATCTTTTTTTGGCACCTTGAGAAACAGCACCCTGAAAGGATTGAAGCCTTCATAGGAACAAGTTTTATTCTCGCTGCATCAACCACCTTTTTACTACTTGATGATCACCCTCATGCTGGAGAACTTATGAAAGCCCTGCTTTCGGGTCAAATTTTGTTCGTGACTTGGGACGACGTGATGTTTCACGCGCCAATTTATGGAATTCTTTTGGCTGGTATCCTACGTCGCCCTCTCGCGAATAACAGTTTGGCTTTTTATATCCTGTTCGCTTTGGCCATTACGTTGTCAGTCCGACTGGTAGGCATATATATAGTGTTCGCCAGCCTCATACTCCCTGCTCTCGCCTCGGAAGGTACTAAGACACCCATAAAAACGGCATGGATAATAGGGGCTACATCAATAACACTAGGGATATTCATAGGAACTCATTTGGATAATCCGATCGGACCAATGATCGTACTCAGCTACGCCTTTGTATACCTTGCGACTACTCTAGCCAATCGAACAACTATTGTCTCAAAAAGCCGGCGTCCATAGATGCCCCCATCGAACTTTTTCCATTTCAAGAGACCGTCGTTAATGGCTGTCATAGGCAAGATGGCTTCACTGCATCTTCCGTGATATGTCGGTTGCCAAGACCTAAGAAAGCCACCCAAAGATCGGGTGAAAGTGCCAGGAAACAGGTAAATTTCCCTTGTTTTTTGTTCTTAACAAAAGCATGATGACTATCTTACAAACAAAGGATTTTTTAAAAAGTTCGATAAATTCGACTAATTACGAAGGGGAATACCATATGAAACGTTTATTTATTCTGCTAGCTATATTGACCTTTGTACCTAATGTTTTGGCCGGTGCGATCTGGACAAATTATGAGATGAAAATTAATCATAAAAATGTAGCTAAAGTTCAATCCTTAATGGAAAATTATTTTAAAACAGACGCCGGAAAATCGTTTCCTGGCCTCTGGATTTACAATGCCGTAGTTGCGAACGGTACTCAAGAAGCGACACACAATTTTGCCTTAGTCTATAAAGACGAAAAACAATGGGAAGAAAGAAGAGCCGCTATCGCCGACAACAAAGATTCTCAGCGAATGATGACTCAAATAAATTCTCTAACTGACTTGGTCAGCGAAACCGTTTATGAACATGTTGGCGGCTACGGTCTACCAGCTGAACAGACAAAACAATGGATGGGTGTGGCTGCTAACGTTAAAGACGAAGCGAAATATCTCGAAATCGTCGGCGACATAATGGGCAGAACTGACCCCGCTGCTTCGATCGACTTCTGGGCGGTCCGTGCCGGAGGCGCAACAGGGGTAACTCATGTCGTTACAATTGGTGTTCAAAGCAGAGCAGATTATAACTCCAATCCGGAGGTAAAAAGAGCGCTAGCTGAGGTTGGTCAAACAGCGAAAGATGTTCGTTCTATTGTAGGTGTTAATTATGCCGATGCAGTCTTAATAAAGGGACCGCTGACTAGCGCCGACATGCGCTAAGTTATTTTTATTAAAGGGGATCACCGATCCCCTTTAGACAATTATATGCCGAATAATCTTTTTTGATTAAAAGTCTTATGTAAGTCTTTGGATAACATCTGCTTGCAATATTATCTAATTTAGCTAAGTCTAGTAGATATCGTTTTCTAGTTTATTCAGCATCATAAATTTCTTTGAGTGAGGATAATCATGCCTGGTCAACAACAAACACTAGAAATACCTTGGTACGAGACTCGTATCCTTAATTGTTTTTTTTGCGGTCGCATGATCTCCCGGATCTACTGGGAAGACGACGAATTTACAGGTCAAAAATTCTGCGCTGAATCATGTGCTGATCTTAAACGTTCCCTTGAAGGCAAAATGGAAGAATAACATTGATTAAGTTAGGTATTGATACTGGAGGGACATTTACCGATCTTATCGCGCTCGACGACCAAACTGGCCGCATTTCCACCGTTAAAGTTCCGTCCACCCCAAGCGCTCCTGCAAACGCCCCGTTAATTGCCATTGAGCGCAGCGAAATAGCACCGAAAGATATTGAAAGAATTTTACTGGGGACAACGATAGCAACTAACGCTCGACTTCAGAAAAAAGGGGCTACCGTTTTGTATGTCGGCACCCTCGGGGTCGAAGACGTACCTATAATTGGCAGAATAGATCGGCGAGAGGCTTACAACCCAGCTTGGCCCAAGCCGGACACCGGTGTCAAAAGACGTCACACTTTTGGGATTAAGGAACGCATCGATCACCAAGGGGAAATACTTGAACCCATCGATGAAAAAGCCCTCGATACCTTAGGTAGTTGGGTGGGAAAATGGGTTGAAAATTCGCCCCAGACAGATTGGGCAATCGCGGTGAATTTACTATTCTCCTATGTTAATTCTAAGCACGAGATTGCAGTCGGAGAATATCTAGCAGAACGCTTCCCGACAATCCCTATTTCCCTATCTCACCAGGTATCACCGATCTGGAGAGAGTATGAACGCGCAACGACTACTATCACTGATGCCTTCGTTAAGCAAATCATCGAACGGTTCGTTAAAGGTCTAGACGGCTCTTTAAAAGATATGTCTTTGGAAGCACCGCTTGCTCTGATGAAATCAAATGGTGGGCATGTTCAATCTAAGACAGCTAGTGAGATACCGGTACAACTGCTGCTTTCTGGTTTGGCAGGAGGAGTAATAGCCGGTCGAAGATTCGCCAGAGATCATGCAAAGGGAAACGGAGTTACACTCGATATGGGAGGCACTAGTTGCGACGTCGGTCTAATCAGTGATGGCGAATTCGGTTCAACAACAGAATACGAAATAGAATGGGGGGTACCAGTTAGCTCTCTTTTTATTGATTACACAACGATCGGTGCAGGAGGTGGATCCATCGCCTATGTAGACTCAGGCGAATTACTGCGAGTGGGACCTCGCAGTGCTGGAGCAGAACCGGGGCCAGCGTGTTACGGTAAAGGTGGTGTCGAACCAACCGTGACGGACGCAAACGTCGTACTCGGACGATTAGATCCCAATTTTTTCTTAGGCGGCGAAGTACGTCTTGACGCTGAGGCTGCAATAAGGGCCGTTACCAAATTGGGTAAGCTAATAGGGCTTGACGCTACGCAAACTGCTTTAGCAATCATTGCAACGGCGGCAGAAAATATGGCTGATGCCATACGTTTAATGACGGTAGATCGTGGGATCGATCACCGTGATTTCGCGCTAATCGCTTTCGGCGGTGCTGGACCCTTACACGCCGTAGATGTCGCTGCTCACCTTAATATGGACCAAGTCATAATACCTCCAAATCCAGGTTTATTATCGGCACTTGGAACACTGCTGACAGAATTACGCGTCGATCGGGCTCGCACGGTTATGCATCGATCTGACAACATTAGTTTGGAACTATTAAATCAACAATTAAACGAACTAAGCGAAGAATCGATGCTAGAGCTTAGGCGAGACGGACTTGAAGGCAACGCGCACCTTACCGGTTATCTCAACATGCGGTATCGGGGACAAAATTTCGGAGAGGTCGTTCCGCTCGACTCATTTCCACTAGATAGTGACGGGTTCAATCGGGCCCTGAAACGATTGCACGAACAGCATGAAGCGTTATACGGCTATTCTTTTAAAGATAAAATAGTTGAAATAACTGAGGTTCGCATGATTGGGTTAGGAGATGAAGGGTCCAAGTTAACTCTTTCTGGCGTCAGCAGCGGTACCAAAGAACCACACACCACTCGAAACGTCTATTTCGCTGACGTCGGGAAAAGCAGCACTCCAGTACATAGACGAGAGCAGCTAGCTATCGGCACCCACCTGACCGGACCCGCGCTAATTGAAGAAACAGATTCCACCACCCTGATACCCCCAGGTGGTAGAGTAAAGATCGAGAAAGACGGAAGTCTTATCGTCAAAGCACCAAATCCTACGGAACGACGAGACATCGCAACCGGACAAAATATAGCAGACGATCCTGTGACTTTGACGGTGATTAACAATGCACTTAAAAATATCTGCGATGAAATGGCAAGCGCCATGATTCGTACCGCCCATTCTCCTATTTTCAGTGAATCACGAGACTTTAGTTGCATCTTGTTTGATCGCAAACTACGCATGATCGGTCAAGCGGAAATGAACCCTGCTATTATTTGCGCCGGCCTCCATACGATCCCATTGTGCGTAGAAGAATTAGGCGAGAAAAGCTTTGAACCGGGTGATGTCATCGTCCATAACGATCCTTACCGCGGACAATGCCATATGCCCGAACACATGTTTATGAAGCCGGTATTTCTAGAGGGTGAGATTATTGGTTACGCCGCAAACATTGCTCACATCGCAGAGATAGGTGGGATGGCAGTGGGTTCTTTTGCCAGTACCGCTACGGAGATTTTCCAAGAAGGCCTCCGCCTCCCTCCGGTTAAAATCATGTCACGTGGGGAATATGTTAAAGACATCTGGCGTATTGTGATGTCTAACCACCGCACACCCGATACGACGTGGGGCGATTTTCATGCCCTACTCGGCTCGTTGACGACTGCGGAGAGACGCATGCAAGAAGTTGTTGGGAAGCTTGGTTTAGAACTATTCGAAAAAATATCTGACAATCTCATTGTCCACGCTGAGAAATGGATGCGCAATGAAATCAAAAAACTTCCTAACGGCGTGTATAAATTTGAAGACTATTTCGAGGACGACGGAGTTGAGGCTAAACCTTACTACTTTCGGGCAGCGGTACACATTAGAGACGAAGACATCGTAGTTGACCTCTCCAACTCCGATCCCCAAGCACGCGGACCAATTAATGTGAGCTATGTGGCAACCGCCGCAGCCGGCAGTACGGCTGTACTTCAATCGATCGGGGTACGAGATGTACCTCTTAACAGTGGTTGCTTTAAACCCATCAAAGTGGTCGCACCTCCGGGGACGGTAGCGAATCCGGTATTCCCCGCACCAAGTGTTGCCGGTAATACCGAGGGTCAACCGCGGATTATCTCTGCAGTTCAAGGAGCGCTTGCCCAAGCGATACCAGACCGTATAAGTGCCGCTGAAGGCGGTACTGCATGCAACATTTTAATCGGTGGCGAGCACCCTGACACAGGAGATTACTATACCCACTATCAACTGGACGGCGGTGGATGGGGGGGACGACTCGGGAAGGATGGTAACAGCGCCCAGTGTATTGCTCACGGAAGTACCATTCGTGCAACCCCCATAGAGGTATTCGAAACTCGTTTTCCAATGCGAACCGTAGAATATAAATTGCGTACCGATTCCGGCGGGCCAGGAAAATGGAGAGGTGGTTTAGGTGTCCGACGTCTATTTGAGATAACCGCTCCAGAAGTAACCGTCAGCGCCCTATTGGACCGAACCCGAGAAGGCCCCTGGGGATTTGGTGGCGGTTTGGCAGGAGGACCGGCAGGCTTATTCGTTCGTTTCGCTGGAACGAACGAATTCAAAACCTTTACGGAAGCCTTTGGAACCGTCAGTCCGACCAAATTTGTGAATATCCGCATGAAAAAAGGTGACCAGTTGCTGATGCATGCTCCTGGAGGAGGAGGCTACGGCACACCAAACGAGCGAGCCAGTGAATCTATTAACGAAGATCTACTCGACGGATTTATATCACAAGAGGCAGTTTCAATTTTCAAGTGATGCCGAATAAAAATATTTTATACAGAAACTGTATCCTAAAAAGTTGCAGAAAACGAAATCACCGTCTTACGTTTGTGATGGATCTGCCTTCTCTTTAAAATCCCGAAAACTTTACTACTTCGTCAAGATTTTCGCGATGACTAACCAATGTGTTTTCTATCGCTGAAGCATCTTCGTATCCTAACGCCATACCCGAAACAATCACTTGATCTTCTGGAATACATAGATGTTCAAAGATCGGTTTTTGAAATGTTATCCAGGCAGCTTGCGGACAGGTATGTAACCCTTCCGACCTAGCAGCCAACATGAAAGTTTGCATCAAGAGGCCGACATCCGACCAACTTCCTCGAGCCAGATAGGCGTCAGTGGTAAAAAATATCCCGACAGGCGCATCAAAAAAACAAAAATTTCTCCTGGCCTGAACTGCTGTACGTACTCTATCTCCCTTCTGTATACCTAACAATCCGTAAAGATCCCAACCTATTTTACGTCGCCGTTCACGATGAACGTCTTTCCATTGCGACGGATAGTAATCGTAATCTTCGTATTTTTCGGCCTTTCCTCCATCGTATAAATCGCAAACCTCAGCGACAATTCGATCGCGAATTTCGCCCGCACAGACATAAGCATGCCATGGCTGCGTATTGGTTCCACTCGGCGCTCTAATGGCCAATTCAAAGATTTTTCTAACCACATTCTCCGGCACCTTTTGATCTGTAAATGCTCTTACCGAACGCCTAGATCTAATGGCCTCTTTGATATCCATAACAATTTTCCCTTTATTTCGATCTCATTCCACACGTTGCAGACTTTTAAACATTTGTTAGGTGCCCGCCCCTTTCTTAAGTCTTTAGGCCAGGTCTCGGGAATCGTTTTAATTAATTTAAAAACAATAGTATTGACTATTTGTTTCGATAAGATTGTTTCTTATTTGGGCTTGGCCTATAGCAATACGACAAAACGTGGTAGCTCAATTTTTTGCAATTCCAAACCAAGAAAGTGTTAATTATATCAGGAAATAGGTAGACAAGGGGTGGCTTTTTCGGGGACACTCCCATCACCATCACAAAGTGTCTTTCTTACATCTGTCGGGAGAAATTGCAGTGTGCGGAATCGTTGGGCTTTTTTTGAAAGATGAGACGCTCCATTCTTGTTTGGGTAGTATGCTTACGCAGATGCTGTCAACGATGGGCGATCGGGGGCCTGACAGTTCTGGTATAGCGATCTATAACTCTAACACTGAAGGCATTTGTAAAGTGACGATCATGTCTGACAAACCCGAGGTCGACTTCGATATCATAAAGAATGAATTAAGACACGTCTTCGATGATGAAATTACGGCAATTAAAAGGCACAATCATGCGGTAGTAAATATTCCGAAAAAAAAATTTAACATTGTAATAAAGGAAATCAATCGAATTTGTCCAGCCGTACGGATAATGAGCTCTGGTAGCAGAATCGAAATTTACAAAGAAGTTGGTCTACCCGGACACGTCACGTCTCTATTTAAAATTCGAGAAATGAAGGGAACACATGGCATAGGCCATACCCGTATGGCAACCGAGTCTGAAGTGACGACATTCGGCGCTCATCCTTTCTCAACTGGCATGGATCAGTGTCTGGTCCATAATGGATCACTTTCCAATCACAACCTGCTACGCCGCAAACTTGCGAGAGAAGGGATTTCTGTGAAAACAGAAAACGATACCGAAGTTGCAGCTGTCTACCTTAGTTGGAAAATGGGACAAGGTTATACACTCGAGGAAGCTCTAAAACAAAGTCTTGTTGATCTAGACGGTTTTTTTACCTTCCTAGTAGGCACAAAAAACGGGTTTGGTGTACTTCGAGATCCCATCGCATGTAAACCGGCTGTAATGGCGGAAACCCAGCAATATGTAGCCTTTGGATCGGAATACCGCGCTCTCGCGACGTTACCAAATATCAACTCCGCAAAAGTGTGGGAACCAGAACCAGCTACAGTCTATTTTTGGGAACTTTGATTATGGAAATTCTCGATTTATCTAAGGATAGTTTAAGCGCTGTAAATCAAAAATTACAGGCCGCGACAAATCTAGATCGACAATGGCTAATAGAAAACCCAGGCGGCTCACACGCGATCGCAGTTGGTTTAGAAATACCCATTCAGGTAACTGTTAATGGTTCTACCGGATATTATTGTGCCGGCATGAACAAACAGGCAACCATTAAAATCAATGGTTCCGTAGGCCCCGGCGTCGCCGAAAACATGATGTCTGGAAAAGTGATCATCGAAGGTGACGCAAGTCAGTATGCCGGTGCCACCGGCAATGGCGGTCTTTTACTAGTTAAAGGAAATGCTTCATCTCGTTGCGGTATTTCTATGAAAGGTATTGACATAGTTGTATGTGGTTCAGTTGGCCATATGGCTGGTTTCATGGCGCAATCTGGAAACTTAGTAATTCTGGGTAATGCTGGAGATTCACTAGGAGACTCACTCTACGAAGCGCGGATTTTTGTTCGCGGCTCTGTGAAAAGTTTGGGGGTAGATTGTATTGAAAAAGAAATGAGGGGAGAGCACAGAAAGTACCTAGAGAATTTATTCAAAAAGGAAGAAATAGACTGTGATCCCAAAGAATTCAGACGCTATGGCTCCGCTCGACAGTTGTATAATTTCAATGTTGACCATGCGACTATTGATTGAAGGACTATCGTAATGAGTTCCAGTAAAAATCGTCCGCCTCGCACGAGACCGATTAAATCAAAAATCTTCACCGATGCTATAAACGCGGAGATTAGACGGGCCGCCACAACCGGTATTTACGATGTTAGAGGCGGAGGGGCTAAACGAAATCTGCCCCATTTCGACGACTTACTCTTTTTAGGGGCGTCTATGTCTCGTTATCCATTAGAAGGTTATAGGGAGAACTGTGAGACTAGCTTAAAATTAGGTACACGATTTGCAAAAAATCCGATTCATCTGAGTATCCCTATTACCATCGCAGGTATGAGCTTTGGAGCCTTATCTGGTCCGGCAAAAGAGGCGCTAGGAAGAGGAGCCACTATAGCCGGAACTTCGACAACTACCGGTGACGGCGGTATGACTAATGAAGAACGAGACCACTCTAAAATACTGGTTTATCAGTACCTGCCGTCTCGTTACGGGATGAATCCAGACGATTTAAGGCGTTGCGATGCAATAGAGATCGTAGTAGGCCAAGGTGCCAAGCCCGGGGGCGGAGGCATGCTCCTTGGTCAAAAAATTAGCGCTAGGGTGGCTGAGATGCGGAATTTGCCCGAAGGAATTGATCAGAGATCGGCCTGCCGTCATCCCGATTGGACCGGCCCAGACGATCTCGAAATAAAAATTCTAGAACTAAGAGAAATAACCCGATGGGAAAAACCTATTTATATAAAGATTGGAGGTTCACGTCCCTATTTCGATACAACTCTTGCGGTCAAAGCAGGAGCAGATGTGGTAGTTCTCGACGGTATGCAAGGCGGCACGGCTGCGACACAAGATGTTTTCATTGAGCATGTTGGACAACCAACCCTGGCCTGTATCCGACCCGCGGTTCGCGCCTTGCAAGAGCTTAACCTGCATCGAGAGGTACAACTCATCATCTCTGGCGGAATTCGACATGGCGCTGATGTCGCCAAAGCGCTTGCCCTAGGCGCTGACGCTGTTTCAATCGGGACGGCTGCTATGATTGCTCTGGGTGACAATGATCCGAAATGGGAGGACGAGTATAATAAGCTCGGTACTACTGCTGGTGCTTATGACGATTGGCACGAAGGAAAAGATCCGGCGGGAATTAGCACCCAAGATCCAGAATTAGAGGCCCGTTTAGATCCGATACTCGGGGGTCGCAGATTAGCCAACTATCTGAACGCAATGACACTTGAGGCACAGACCATAGCAAGAGCTTGTGGTAAAAGCCGACTTCAAAATCTTGAGCCTGAGGATTTATGCGCTCTCACGGTGGAGGCCGCAGCTATGACGGGCGTCCCGCTAACCGGAACCGATTGGGTCCCTGGAACCTAATCGACCTAACCACTAATATTCATCCGGTTCTCAAGACTCTGCAATGAATAACGAAAACAGAAAAATTTTATGGAAGCTAATTCAACAGGCTGGTGATTCTCTTTTAGGCAAGCTTCCGTCACACCCAAATCACCCACAAGGAAGGAATCCGTATGCCCATGTTGCATCAAGAGTAAAAAGTCACTTTAAAAAGAGCTACAAAGACTTACCGGATGATCGTCTTGAAGAAGTTGCTGAATACCTAGAGCAAATAAAAAAAAAAGAAGGTTAGCAATCAATTCTTGGGATGATAGGTTACTTAAACGAGGCTTCATTTAAAAATCTTCAACATAAACTGTAGGGCGGCCTGATCTACAATAGCATCCTGAATTTGTAATGGCCTTGCCAAAGAAATATTGTTTACAGAGGGACATCGGGACAGACCTACGTAGGCCTGCCCTGACGCGAAGGCCCTTCCACCTAAATCCAATAGAATAGAATCCAGCGTCAACCCTTGGCTTTTATGGATTGTTATAGCCCAACCTAAGGTGATCGGAAATTGCTTGTAAATGCCGGAGACGGCAGCTTCAATCTCGAAATTGTTGGGACCAATATTGTACACGATCTGTTCCCACTTTGCCTTACCAAGAGAAAAAACATGGCCATTATCGAGCCTTTCCAGCTGGATCTTTTTACTATCTAGCTCAACCACGTGACAAATCGTGCCGTTTGCTGCAGCAGGTTGATTTCGGGTCACCATCACTTGCGCTCCGACCTTTAGTTTTAGCTGTTGAGGAGCCGGTAAATTTTTGTTGGCGATTTCAAAGTTGCCATCAAACTCGCCCTCATAGACCAATTCCTGCCCCTTAACTAAATCAAACTTTCTTTTATTATAGATGTCTGCAGACCTGTTCGTGCCGGTCAAAGTAACACTGG
>CAZXQY010000080.1:0-12122 GCA_964642505.1 uncultured Gammaproteobacteria bacterium
ACTAAATCAAACTCCAACTAAAGTACTAGGAAACACATTCAGCTATGATGGCAGTCTAGATATACCGGAAGCTACTGGTTGTGATGTAATGCTAGCCGCTCTAGGCCCAAAAATGTTGCGACTTTGTGCCGAACGAACCAGCGGCACAATTTTATGGATGACTGGACCTAAAACCATCAGAGAAAAAGTTATACCCACCCTCGAAGAGACCCAACCGAAAAAAAATCTCCGAGTTGCTGCCATGCTTCCCATCTTTATAACTGACGATATGGTAGTTGGAAAAAGAATAGCTGCAAAAACCTACGCACTTTATGCTCAGATGCCATCCTATCGAAAAATGTTAGATGAAGAGGGCATGAAAAATCCAGAAGACTATGTTCTAGTGGGGTCTGAGGAAGCTGTGCTAGAGGCACTATCAAACTACCAAGCCGCTGGCGTCACAGACTGCGGTATTCAAATATCTCCATCTCAAGATCGCGAACGCGCAATGAACTTCATTGCCGATCTTCCAAGAATTTTCGCATAAAGGACGGTGAGTGTCCCATAACAACCCATCGTGCATACATGTTGTTTAGAATTAACGCCAAAATAACTAAAAACGCGCCAAAAAGTTCCTCCTTTAAATAACTTTGACCCTGCAGAGCCCGCGTACCAAAAGCTGCTACGGGAATAAGGTTAATAAATAGAGTTGAGTTAAGGGCACCAATTATTCGATTACCGTAGTTCCAGGCCAACATACCTAGCAACACTCCGACAACACTCAAATACAAAATTTCCCATCCGACTTCCATTAAATCTTCTGAGGTCGGCATCTTGGCATACCCTAAGAGTCCAATGGCAGCTGTCAATAAAACCGTAAATAATGTACCAGGCAACATCGTTACAAGCGTCAGCTTGACGCTATCCCAATTCCTCCATTTCGAAGTCTCGATCGAATAAATGACCCACATCGACGCACCCAAAAACGTCATTGCATTTCCAAACAATGTTTGCTTTTGTTCGATAAAATTCAAACGTCCCTTAGTAATAACTAAAAGAACCCCAGCGAAGGCCATAAAAACACAAAAAAGCACAAAGGAGTCCGGCTTCTTTTGAAAAACGAACCAGTGAATCAATATCGCTATGGTAGGTTGTGTCGCTACTATAATAGCCGCCTGTTCAGGAGTAGAAAGAGAGATACCCCAAAAAACTAAAACAGGTGAAAACCCCATACCTATAATCCCGGTTACGTTGACCCTGTAGCCGTAAGAACCAAATTGTAGAAGGCTCCTACCATTCATACAAAGGAGAATCCCAAAGAGAAGACTCGAACCAATGAGATATCGGATGCTTGTAATATAAAAAGGATCTACCTTTGTAAAGACGTCCGCAGCGATCGGGAACTGCAGACCCCAAGCGATCGTCGCCGTGGCGACGGCCGACAACCCGAGAAAAAATAAATTATTCAAAAAAGATAAATCCTTTCAAAATTTAGTAGAACTGACAAGTAGCGCTTACTGGAAAAACATTTTCCCTATTGGCCGCTTCATTTTCTTTTTAGGGTCGCTTCTCCAGTAGAGCCTCGATTCACAATATTTCTACTCATTTCCCTTTCATAGGGCATCTCCCAACGCTGCCATAGATCGGGTCCTAGTGCCGTTAGTGCTCCATCCACTATAATCGCCTCCCCATTAACAAACCTAGAATCCTCACTTGCCAAAAAAAGAGCAGTGCCGGCTATATCGTCGCCAGTACCATGATCTGGATAAGGTTGCTTTGTATCTAGTTTGGCAGCCGACTCTTCAATTGGTCGATTTTTAGAGGCCGTCAATCCGGACAGTATGAAACCAGGACAAATAGCATTGACCCTGATTCGGTCAGGGGCAAGCTGAACGGAAGCCGATCTGGTAAGGTTTATGACAGCAGCCTTTGCCGCTGAATAGGACAACGGTCCGCACCCGCCACTAATACCGGCAATAGACGCAGTATTGATGATAGCACCACCTCTGCCTTGTTTACGCAACACTCTCGAACCATGTTTTATACCTAAAAAAACACCCTTTACTAGCACATCGAAGGTGTAGTCCCAATCCTCGATGTCCAGTTCCCAGACCGGTCCAATGGCCCCACCAACACCAGCGTTGTTGAAGACAATATCCAACGAGCCAAAATCTTCCTCCGCACGCCGGAACATCGCTATAATATCTGATTCTTCCGCAACATCGGTTTTAATAAAACGCACCTGGTCTCCGAAACCCAAATCTACTGCTTCGTCAAGAACCTGCCTACCGGACTCAGCATTGTAGTCGGCGAACACAACCTTACTTCCTTCCTGTAGAAATCGTAAAACGGTGGATCGTCCAATACCACTGCCTCCTCCAGTTATCACTGCTACCTTATTAGCTAATCGCATTCTTCCTTCCTCTTTTTTTCAATAAAGCAATTGTAAAGTACAAACCTGCCACAATCCCGATTTCAATCTTGTCTTAACAAGAACTAGCCGTTCGTTAGGAAATTACAGTATAGTAGCCGAAATCTTTCCGATAAACAGCATGGAGACGATTAGGTATTGTGGAAGAATCGCGAGAGGAGAAGGACGACAACCAATTCTTTGACGTTGTCATCGTCGGCGCCGGGCTATCCGGAATAGGCGCAGCTCGTCAAATCGTAACAAAATGCCCAGGTACCAGTCTATGTATTCTAGAAGGTCGGCAATCTTTGGGTGGAACTTGGGATCTTTTTAGATATCCTGGAATCCGTTCAGATAGTGATATGTATACGATGGGTTACGATTCTAAACCTTGGCCGAAACCTAAAACTATCGCCGACGGTCCATCCATACTTGACTACATCCAAGAAGCAGCTTCGGAAAAAGAACTGGACAAACTTATCCGATTCGATCACAAAGTCAATTCTGCTTCTTGGAATTCCAATTTAAATACGTGGACGCTAAAAGTAAATCACCAATCCAAAATACTCTCGTTTACGACCCGGTTCCTGTATATCTGCAGTGGCTACTATGATTACGACGCGGGATATAGACCTCGCTTTGAAAGTGAAGAAGCGTTTCGTGGCAAGATAGTACACCCCCAGTCCTGGCCAAGCGACCTAGATTATGAAAACAAAACTGTCACAGTAATAGGGAGTGGTGCTACCGCGATGACCTTAGTACCGAATCTCGCGAAAAAATCTAAGAAAGTCTATATGCTACAACGTTCGCCAACTTACGTTATCTCTTTACCTTCTGTAGATCCGTTGGTAAAAATTATAAATACTCTTTTGCCGTTAAAATTAGCCTATTCTTTCAACAGATGGCGGTACATTACACTTCAACGTTATATATACAATCAGACGCGTACGAATCCCGAAAAAATAAAAAGTAAACTTTTAAGTCTCGTCCATAAAAATCTAGACGGTTATTGCGACGTATCGAAACACTTTACTCCGAGCTATAATCCTTGGGATCAAAGATTGTGCCTAATTCCGGATGGCGATCTATACAAAGCAATAAGAAAAGGGAAGGCGGAAGTCGTGACGGAACAGATCGAAAAATTCTACGAGAAAGGTGTAAAGCTTAAATCGGGAGAAACAATCGAATCCGATATAATTGTAACCGCGACCGGCCTTAACTTAAAGTTACTTGGAGGAATTGCGTTAGAAATAGACGACGAAGAGGTTATTCTACCGAAGTCTTACACCTACAAAGGACTCATGTTTTCTGGGATACCCAATCTAGTTTATTCAATAGGATATATAAATGCTTCCTGGACTTTGCGATCAGAAATAACTGCTGAATTTGTTTGCCGTATTCTAAATCAAATGCATAAATTAAAAGCCAAAAAGGTCGTAGCACATATACCCGAAGATTGCATATTAAATAACAACCAGGCATTT
Source organism: uncultured Gammaproteobacteria bacterium (assembly GCA_964642505.1). Classification (GTDB taxonomy): domain Bacteria; phylum Pseudomonadota; class Gammaproteobacteria; genus TMED69. Next base: position 3,874 of record CAZXQY010000080.1, read on the forward strand.
ATAGGAGACTTTACTCCAGGATATATTGTACGTGGTGCTCACTTAATGGCAAAACAAGGAAAGAAAGATCCCTGGCGATTTAATCAGAACTACGCGCTAGATAAAAAATTGATTCGAAATGGTGAATTAGAAGACGGTGCTCTTCAATTTATCTCCTGAAAAATCAAGGTATCAGGTTCGATTCTAAAAAGACACTGAAAAATGGAAACTGAAAAGATAGTTATTCGCTTTGCCGGGGACTCTGGTGACGGTATTCAAGTATTAGGAGGTTTCTTCACTCATAATACGGCCGTATTTGGGAACGACATAAGCTCTTTACCAGACTTTCCAGCTGAAATTCGAGCACCAGCCGGTACTCTAGCAGGTGTTAGTAGCTATCAGTTGAACTTCAGCTCGTACGAAATACATACTCCTGGGGACAGTCCCGATATCCTGGTAGCAATGAACCCAGCGGCTTTGTCGGTCCACGTTCAGGATCTTGAAAAAGGAAACACCATCATAGTCAATAAGGATAGCTTCACTACCCGAAATCTAAACTTAGCTGGGCTCAAGTCAAATCCTCTAGAAGATAGTTCGCTGCATGAATTTAGAGTCGTCGATGCTCCGATTACATCTCTCACGTTAAAGTCCGTAGAAGGTTTGGGACTTTCAAAAAGAGAGGGGGAACGATGTAAAAATATGTTTTCCCTTGGCATCGTATGTTGGCTGTATTCTCGACCTATTGAACCAATGATAAAAAAAATAAATGAAAAGTACGCTCGTCGGAAAGAGTCTCTTGCCCGAGCGAATACCACCGCACTTCAGGCAGGCTATAACTATGCTGAGATAACTGATACGTTTCAGTACTCTACTAATGTTCCCGAAGCCACTCTTTCCCCCGGTCGTTATCGAAGAATCACTGGAAATCAGGCTACGGCTCTAGGGCTGGTCACTGCCAGTTGCTTAGCCGAGCGTCCATTGTTATACGGCTCCTATCCAATCACCCCAGCGAGCGATATTCTTCATGAACTTTCGAAACTACAGAATTTCGATATAAAAACTTTCCAGGCAGAAGATGAAATTGCCGCCATAGGAGCTTCGATTGGCGCGTCTTATGGAGGTGCACTCGGAGTCACAGGCACGAGCGGACCTGGACTAACCTTGAAATCAGAATCACTAGGACTGGCTGTTATGACAGAACTACCTTTAGTCGTAATTGACGTTCAAAGAGGCGGACCCTCGACCGGACTACCTACCAAAAGTGAACAATCTGACTTATTACAGAGCCTTTTTGGGAGAAATGGGGAAAGCCCCCTGGCCGTAGTAGCACCTAGCTCTCCTTCCGACTGTTTCTCCGTTGTCCTAGAAGCTTGCAAAATCGCTATGGAATACATGACTCCTGTGTTATTCCTTTCCGATGGATTCCTCGCGAATAGCTCGGAACCGTGGAAAATACCTGCTACTGATACACTCCCCAATATGAGAGTTACGGAAGGAGGAATAACCGAACCTTTCTTACCCTATGCGAGGAACAAGGATACTTTTTCGCGACCATGGGTTACGCCCGGCACAAAAGGATTAGCCCACCGGATCGGCGGCTTAGAAAAAGAAGACGAGACGGGGAACGTTAGTTACGATGGCCTTAATCACCAAAAAATGATAATGCTTAGGTCAGAAAAAATAAAAAAAATAGCGGATCGAATTCCTGCTTTAAAAGTCGAGGGGGAAAAAAGAGGTGAATTGCTCGTGATGGGTTGGGGTAGTACCCGCGGAGCGATAAGATCAGCGGTAGAAGCGGCACGTTCCGAAGGAGTCGCTGTTAGCTACGCTCACCTCAGACACATCAACCCGTTACCTAAAAATACAGGACAAGTTTTAAAATATTTCAAAAACGTCCTAATACCGGAATTAAATTCCGGACAACTGGCGATGATACTAAGAGCAAAATTCTTGATAGATATCGAGGGGTTAAATAAACTCGAAGCGCAACCCTTCAAAATTCGAGAAGTGAAAGAAAAAATCTTTGATATGTTGAAATATAAGTGAAGAAAATGGCCAAAAAAACAACAAAGGAACAATACACAAAAAAGGATTTCTCTTCAGACCAGGCGGTTCGCTGGTGTCCTGGTTGTGGGGATTTTTCGATTTTAGCCCAAATGCAGAGAGTAATGCCCAAAATATGTCATGATCTTCAATTAACTAAAGAAGAGGTTGTATTTTTTTCTGGAATTGGTTGCGCAAGTAGATTTCCCTACTATATGGATACGTATGGATTTCATACTATACACGGTAGAGCACCTACCTTCGCCACTGGCCTAAAAATGGTCAAGCCTGAACTGCTTGTCTGGGTTGTGAGCGGGGATGGGGACTGCTTAAGCATCGGTGGCAATCACTTACTACATTGCTTGAGAAGAAATGTAGACATCAAAATTATCCTCGTCAACAATAGAATATATGGGTTGACAAAGGGACAATACTCCCCCACTTCAGAAATTGGGAAGCTAACCGGCTCTAGCCCCTTTGGAACAATAGATAGGCCAATAAATCCTTTATTACTCGCCCTCAGCGCGCAAGCCAGCTTCGTCGGGAGAGCATTGGACACCGACTCCAAAGGACTACAGGAACTTTTAGAACAAGCTGCCCTTCACAAGGGTTCTGCTTTCATCGAAATTTTCCAAAACTGCAACGTTTTTAACGATCTGGCCTTTGAACACATTTCTGGAAAAAAGAATGACTTTAGTAACACTATAAACATTAAGCACGGAGAAAAACTCCTATTCGGCGAAAACAATGGGAAATGCCTAACCCTTTCTGTAGCTAATGGAAGTCCTAAACTTACCGTCGCAGACACTGATGTGACTACCGAAAAAGATATATTAATACACGATGAAACTGATGAAGGTATTTTGGGGCACCTACTCCTTGCTCAAATGGAATATCCGCAATTTCCTATACCTATGGGTATAGTACGAAAAGTTCAAAAAGATACTTATGAAGCTCTCGCAAATAGGCGAAACTCGTTAGCGATCAAAGAAAGAGGAATAGGTAATCTAGAGAATTTACTAAGCGGTGAGGAACATTGGACGGTTACTTAACTAATCGATGGTTTACTGGTCTTACTCAGATCGGTCCACGTTACTTTAAAAAGAAGTTTCTTCTTACCAAAATCTTAGTGTTTGCATTTCTATTTGGTGGTATTGCCTTTTCGAATGAAAGCCAGAACGAGCAGCTTTTGTTCGTTCTCCCCGACAATTGGGTGGAAATTTATAGCGATAGGACTGAAAACTTATCCACTTCCGAATACGCTCCGGAAGGACAAACAGAAGATAATTGGCAAGAAATGATTTCTGTGCAAATTTTACTTGACACAAAAAACAGAGACCCCGATTTGATGCTGACTAAAGTCGCTTCTCACTTTAAAAAAGAGTGTAGGAAATTCAGCGTCAAGCCAATTCAACTAACTGGTATCCAAGATATATACCCTAGCCTAACGATGATGACGTATTGTGAACAAAAAGAAGGGGAAGATTTCGGGGAAATAGGCATAGTTCGTGGTATCTCTGGGAAAGAAAGCTTCTATTTGTTACAAAAGCTATGGAGAACAGACCCATTCAAAGCAGACGAGGAACTTCCTGTAAACCTCGAACAAAGAAAATTTTGGTTGGGATATATTGCGTATCTAGGGATCTGTAACCCGACTCTTAAAAACTGCCCAGTTAACCTATCACCATAATTTTTGTCATTAAGAATCTCTAGATGACTAACGCCAAGAAGTCATTCTATATCACGATATTAGCCGGGGTAGGCGTCATGCTGCTGACCTTTGGTCCTAGAAGTTCACTAGGTTTATTCATGGAACCCTTATCTTCAACAAATCAATGGACTAGAGAAGTATTCGCTTTTGCTATAGCGATACAAAATCTCGTTTGGGGATTGACTCAACCATTTTTCGGCGCTGTAGCGGATCGCTTCGGGTCTGCCAAGGTTATAGCGTCAGGGACGATACTATATGCAGTCGGAATATTAATGATGGCGATCGCTACCACTCCCTTGATGCTAAGTTTGTCCGTTGGTCTCCTAGCAGGGCTCGGTCTTTCGGGAGCCTCCATAACGATCGTAATTGCCGCTGTCGCAAAAAAGGTACCGAAAGAAAAACGATCCCTATCTTTAGGATTGGTTACTGCCGCAGGCAGTCTAGGACAATTTTCTGTGGTCCCAGTTTGCCAGTCAATTCTAACGGAATTCGGGTGGCAAATAGCCAGCATATTTTTGGCAGGACTCATATTACTCGTGCTTTTCTTCGCCGTGGGATTTAGATCGGACCGAGACTCGATTGTACATCAACCTAAAAAAGTAGAAATCAAGAATGTCATTAAAATTGCCTTTAGAAGTAAGAGCTACCTTCTTTTAATGACTGGGTTTTTCGTTTGCGGATTTCATGTTTCTTTCATCACAAACCATTTCCCAGCTTACCTAACAGACTCAGGGATAAACCCTCAAAATGCGGCGTGGGCCGTAAGCTTAATAGGCCTGTTCAACATTATCGGCGCCTACGCCTCTGGAGTTATGGGTGGCAGATTCAGCAAAAGAAATCTCTTGTGCTCATTGTATTCCTTTAGAGCACTCATTATATGTTTATTTCTAGTTCTACCGATCACAAACCTATCAATCGTTATTTTTTCCATCAGTATGGGATTGCTTTGGCTATCAACCGTACCCCTAACCTCTGGATTGGTGGGAGTTATGTTTGGCACTAGACATCTAGGAAGCCTGTATGGTTTTGTATTTCTATCCCACCAGCTGGGGGCGTTTAGCGGCGTGTTCTTGGGTGCAAAGATTTATGATATGACGGGCGGCTATCATCTGGTCTGGGTAATTGCAATATTTCTCAGTATAATAGCCGCGCTCTTACACCTACCCATCGAAGAGAAATTTTCTCCTAAAATGAAACCCTACGCCGTCACCTCTTAAATCAATGTAAAAGATCTAACTCCTCTAATCTTTTAACCCGTCCACACCGGTATTTGTAGTATTTATATTTATACGGATTTTTCTTGTAATAATTCTGATGATAATCCTCAGCTGCATAAAAGTTAACGTAAGGAAGCAGTAAAGTAGAGACCCCTTTATCTGGGAAATAATCCACCACCATTTGTTTGACTGACTTCCGGGCTTCAGCCTCTTCTGTTGGATCTGAGAAGAAAATCGCGCTCCGATATTGTCTGCCTCGATCGCAAAATTGCCCCTCACTATCAGTAGGATCAACATTTCTCCAAAACTCTTTCAGTAAGGTGACAAAATCAATAATCGTTGGATTGAAGACTATCAATACCGCTTCTAGATGATTGGTTTTCCCTTTACTGACTACTTCATAGGTAGGGTTTACTATCTGCCCTCCACTATATCCGACAGTCGTTCGCACAACTCCTTCAACCTTATCAAATGACTCTTGCATGCACCAAAAACAACCACCAGCAAACAATGCCGATTGGTAGGCTTCCTCCGCAAAGATTGATTGTACTTCGAAAAAACAAGAGCTTGCTAATACCAATCCAAAAATCATTTCAAACGTACGCTTTTTCATAAACAATTATTTCCCTACGGCCTTATCAAACCAGTCGACCGTGACCTCCAAATCCTTGTTCACTCCATGCCCTTCGGCATACATTAGACCTAACATAAACTGGGAAGCCGAATGACCAGATTCCGCCGCCTTTCGGAACCATTTCAGTGCTAAAGAATAGTCGGTTGGAATTCCGTCACCAAAATAGTAAGCGGAACCCAAATGAAAAGCTGCCTCGAGATGACCATTTGCCGCAAGCGTTGCCCAGTGGCTCAACGCGAATTCGACTCTTCCGGCATTAAAAGCAGATAACCCGTCTCGGAATGAATCGCGGGCATCCTTTTCCGAATAGCATTCTTGAGCATTCAACAATAAAGCCAGTAAGAATATATATTGCAAACCCCAGACCCTTATCAAACTGAAGAATTCAATTTTGACGCCTACCTCTATTGAATTCAAGCTGTTTGCTCCTCTACCTATCTTCAACCAAAAAGCTCACTAAACCTGTTCGTAAGGCTCGGACTACTCGGCCACAGTTATCAGTCTCTCTTAATGGAACAGAAATCTCTACCTGCAAACCCATACGACTCTTGCCCTTATTACATAAGTTATTTCTATGGGTTCCCGGAAACCTTTTGCTTGTTTTCGAATTCGGAATACCGGAAGAATCAAGAGAATGTCCTACCGAAGAAATCAGGCGTTTTTCCAGCCCTCCCAGATATACAAATTCCTCCGTATCGTGGCATCCGTGAATAGTAACTACCCACTGATGGTTCTTTATCAATTCAATACATTGAGGTTCATCGAAGAGATGGCTCGTAATGTGCAAAGAGATGTAATCATCGTCGTAAGGTCTCTTACTCTCAAACAGATACCAAGTAAAACTATCATCTGCCAGCGTTCGAGCAATTTCGCTTGTGCCCGGCTCTATCGTACCACCGTGCGGAGCAACGATGGCAAACGCCGACCCCTTTCGGCTTTTATGCAGTATCTGATAATGGACACCTTCCTCTTCGAAAGCCGAGAGTTCCTGAAAACTAGAATATTTATCATTCATTGCTGCAGGCACATAAATTTGTTCCACTCTTTTATCCTTTAATTCGGGTATTATCAGAGTTGTATGGCTACATTCACCAACAACACCAAAAACCTAAAAATCCTAAAAGTATGTGATGGCCTTTTATTTTATATACCTGCTTTCTTGGGTCAATCCTCAGACAGATACTTCAAACTTTGCTCCAATCTCCGGACTTGGAGACAAGAAAAAATTTCAATATACGGTAAAGAGCATCCGCTGCCCAGACTAACACTTTGGTATAGCAAGGAGGATCTAGATTATCGCTATTCAGGAATCAAAATGACACCTAAACGTTACCCTAAAGTTATTGAAACCCTGTCAAATAAAGTGTGTAGCTTCACTGACATGTACTTCAACAGCGTCTTGCTCAATAAATATAGAGACGGATCGGATAAAATCGGATGGCACAGAGACAACGAGAAATGCCTTGGGGAAATCGTTAATATCGCAACGATAAGCTTGGGATCCTCTAGAACATTTTTAGCAAAGAAATCAAGCAGAAAAGAAACTTTTGACTTGGCTTTAGAACACGGTAGTCTATTGCTGATGATGCATCCATTTCAGAATGAATGGACCCATTCTTTACCTGCGAGGCCTAAAATAAAGCAATCCAGAATTAGCCTGACGTTTAGAAAAATAGATCAGCTCAGGAAACACGTATGACAAAAAACATCACTGGAATCACGACACTACTAATCGCAAGTGTGCTTATAGGCTGCAGCAATAACCCACCAAATAAACAACAAAATCTTTGTGCGATTTTCGAGCAAAACCCGGAGTGGTATGACTTTGCTAGTAAATCGGAAGCGAAATGGGGAACCCCTATTGCGATAATGATGGCGTTTGTGCATCAAGAATCTAGTTTCCGACGCAAAGCTAAACCACCTTATAAATGGTTGTGGTTCATACCCCTGGGCAGGCAGTCTTCGGCGAAAGGCTACGCCCAGGCACAAGATCCGGTATGGGAAGAATATAAATATGAGAGAGGTGGGCTCTTCAAAAGCCGCAGTGACATGGAAGACGCCTTGGACTTTATAGGTTGGTACAACCATAAAAGCCACAAACGTTTAGGTATCTCAAAAACTAACGCTAAAGATATGTATCTAGCATACCACGAAGGTCGAGCGGGTTATCGACGGAAAACTTATAATAAAAAACCCCAACTCATTAAGATATCGGCAAAAGTTTCAAGAATAGCTCAACAATACACCGGACAATTAAGCGAGTGTGAGGAACGCTTCAAGTGCCGCAAGTGGTACCAAATGTGGCCCTTTTGTTCTAAAGACAATGGCTAACATTAACCGAAATCGGCAAAAAAGGGCCGCCCAATATAGACCCAATTGGAAAACAAAGACGGATTTTCTGCGGCCTTTCTGGCGGAAAACCCATTGCTGCGTTTTTGGCATATCTCTTGCTTAGTTAATAAACGAGCTAGAAGCCTATACCGCATATGTGGCTAGGCAGCTCTCCCTCCTTAGACCTTAGGGCTTTGGACAGATAGACGCTTTATTTCGCACTGTCAAACGAAGTAAAAGCTAACGGCATGGTCCTTAGGATTTCGGCGACCCTATTTTGGGTCGCCTTTTTTAAAAAAATAATTCAGACAAATCAAATATTCAAATTAGCATA
>CAZXQY010000081.1:0-12054 GCA_964642505.1 uncultured Gammaproteobacteria bacterium
CATTAGCGAAGCTAGAGTTATCTTTTACAAAAATAGTGTCTCCCAGCAACGGTTGGGTTTCTAACAAGACACTTCGTGAAGGAACTATGGTGATAGCTGAGAAGGCCCAGTTCTCAATCGTTGAAAGTGAGGACTGGTGGGTTGAAGCAAATTTCAAGGAAACCGATTTGACGTATATAAAGGTAGGACAATCTGCGGACATTGAAGTTGATATGTATCCTGACTTAACTCTCAAAGGAAAGATTGAAAGTTTAGGTGCTGGTTCTGGAGCGGTTTTTTCTTTGTTGCCTCCTGAGAATGCCACGGGAAACTGGGTTAAAGTCACCCAAAGATTTCCTGTTAGGATAAAGATATTAGGCCGAAAAAACGAGGGTAAGGCCGCGAGGCCTTTAAGAGTTGGTTCCAGTGCTACAGTTACGATAGACATAAACTAATCAAATTAGATAAAGGCGAAGCGATGAAAGAGCGGCCGAGTTGGGCGTTAGTAGTAGGAGTAATGCTAATGGTTCTTCTGGAAGCGCTCGATACAACTGTGGTTAACGTGGCGCTCCCTCACATGAAGGGAAGTTTTGCAGCAACTTCCGATCAAATTACTTGGATGATCACCGCTTATTTAGTTTCTACCGCTATTGTCATGCCGTTGACCGGTTATCTAGTTAGAAGGTTTGGACAACGAGAAATCTTAATTTTTGGAGTAGTGGGTTTTACGTTGGCATCCATAGCGTGCGGATTGTCTTCAAATTTAAGCTCCATGGTTTTTTTTCGATTTCTTCAAGGAGGAGTCGGGGCCGTAGTGGTCCCTATTTCTCAATCGATAATGCTGGAGGCCTTTCCTAAGGAAAAACGAAGTCAGGCGATGTCGTTTTGGGGTATAGCGCTAATGGTGGGCCCTTTAATTGGACCCATAACCGGAGGTTGGATCACTGAGCATTGGAGTTGGCCTTGGATTTTTTTTATCAACGTACCCATCGGTGCTGTGGCTTTGATGCTGGTTGTCCGGGAATTGCGTAGGGATCAATCTAAAAAAACGGTCTCAACCGATTGGTTTGGACTGGTCATGTTGTCAGTAGCTTTGGGAACGCTACAAATGTTACTTGATCAAGGACATACTCGAGATTGGTTTGAATCTTCTTTTATATGGTTTCTTGCCTGGCTATCAGTTTGTAGCTTTCTATTTTTTTTAGGCCATGCCCTAAAAGTGAAAGATAGTATTATCGACGTCAGGTTGTTCTCCGATCGCAATTTTCTAGTAGGCAACCTTTTGATGGCTGGGTATGGGATGGCTATGTATTCGACTATAGTTCTTTTGCCCTTGCAGGCTCAGGAAGTGATGGGCTACCCGGCTGATACAGCGGGATGGATTCTGACACCGAGAGGTGTGGTGAGTGCCGGCATGATGTTATTCGTCGGGGCTTTTGTGGCGTCTAAAATAGACGGTAGGTTGCTAATGATAGTGGGTCTTTTCCTTTCTTTTATATCTTCATCTATGATGGCGAAATTCCCCTTGATCCTCGACACTTGGACCTTTATTTTTCCAGGTGTGATAATGGGTATTGGTATGGCCTGTGTATGGTCTCAGCTTTCGGTCGCGACATTTGAAACAATATCTAAGGGAAAGTCGTCAGAAGCTGCAGGTCTCTTTAACGTTATGCGTGTAATGGGTGGGTCAGTAGGTATTGCAATCTGTAGCACTCTTCTTGTACGGCGTGAGCAAGTTCATTGGAATCATCTAGGGCAGCACGTCTATATTACCAATCCGGATGTATCTCGTTGGCTGGACGCTAGTGGGATTGATATGACCGAACCGAATGCTGTCACCAGATTGATGGAAGAATTGTACAGCCACATACAGGTGGCCGCTTTCAACGACGTTTTCGCTTTCATATCCTTAATTTTTTTATTTATGATTCCCCTACCTTTGTTAATGTCACAGCAGAAAAAATAACAGTCTCAAACTAGCCCGTTCCTTTAGCGCGCGACGAAACCACCATCCGCCGCCATAGCATGTCCTGTCACATAAGAAGCTCCTTGCGAGCAAAGCCATACTACTGCGTTGGCCATTTCTTCCGGCTGACCGATCCTTCCTATCGGTGCAAGTTTCGCGGTCGTTTCTAGCCATCCTGGTCTAAATTCATCTGCTGTCTTTGTCATATTTGTTTCGATTACTCCAGGGCATATTGCATTCACACGGATATTTTTCTTCGCATATTCTAGGGCAGCATTTTTAGTTAAACCTATCACACCGTGTTTCGCGGCGGTATACGCCGGGGCATATCCCATTCCGACCAGGCCGGCGACAGAAGCTGTATTGACTATTGCGCCTCCATTACCCTTCAACATCAATTCGATCTCGTGTTTCATACAAAGCCAGACTCCAGTGAGATTTACGCTAATGACCTGGTTCCATTCGACAATGCTATACTCCGCCGTTCTTTTAAAATTGCCTCCGATCCCAGCGTTGTTAAAGGCTATGTCTAGTTGTCCAAATTGAGAATCTATTTGCTCGATCAATTCGATTAAACTTTTTTCGTTAGTCACATCCATAGGGTGAGCTACCGCATTGTTATCTTCTTTTTTTATGGTTTCTACGGTGGCCTTGCAACCTTCTTTTTCTAGGTCGGTTACGATAACAGTCGCATTCTCTCGAGCCATCGCTATTGCGGTTGCTCTGCCGATACCAGAAGCCCCCCCGGTTACGAGAGCAATTTTGTTTTTGAAAAGTTTAGGCATTATTAATAGTCTCCTATTTGATTATTCAAACGTCTGTTTTTCCCACCAAGGAAAGAAAGGTGGCAGATCTGCGCTAATTCTATTTTTAAAATCAGCTTCTCGCTTCTCCAAAAAAGATTTTACTCCTTCCTGCGCATCGAGAGATTGCCCCAAGTAGTAAACGGCTCGAGAGTCTATTTTGTGGGCGGCCATGGGATGTTCTGTCCCAAGCATTTTCCACATCATCTGTCTCGTTAGTCCAATCGAAACAGAAGAAGATTGTTGTGTGAGTTGAATGGCGACTTCCTTTGCTCGATCTATCAGTAAATTATCCGCTACGATCTCAGATATCAGATTGCTCTTTAGGGCCTCGCTGGCCGGTATTATACGTCCGCCGTAACACCATTCAAGTGCCTTAGAAATCCCGACAATTCGCGGAAGGAACCAACTCGAACAGGCTTCGGGAACAATCCCTCTTTTTGCAAAAACGAATCCGAATCGCGCACTTTCAGACGCCAGCCTGATATCCATCGGTAGCAGCATCGTCGAGCCGACTCCTACCGCCGGCCCGTTGATTGCGGCAATGATAGGTTTGAGGCATTCGTAAAGTCGGAGCGTGAGGATTCCTCCTCCATCCCGATTGAGTCCACTAGCTCGATCGTCGCGCTTGTCCGCATTAAAAGAATCAGCACCCATCGAAAGATCGGCTCCAGCACAAAACCCTCTTCCGGATCCAGTGAAAATGATAGCTTTCACGTCATCGTCTTTGTCTGCTCGCTCTAGAGCGTCGAGCAGTTCGTCTAGCATTACTCTAGTAAAAGCATTTAATTTCTTGGGTCTGTTCAGTGTAATGATTAAAATATTGTCGCTGATTTCATACTTGATTTCTTGGTAAGACATTCAAATCTCCCTGATCGAAATGGTTTTGAGGTTAAATTAAGTGTTTAATAATAAGGCGAATTCAAATTAAAAAAAGGCCGAGACTGAATGAAGGCTGTTGGCTAGCAGATTAGATTATAATGGGGTTCTCTATCTTTTAGAAACTTAAATGTCTATCCTCCGGGTTAAAGGCATATTTAAAAGTGAGGGAGAAAATGTCTTGAGAAATCGAAAGAGGCAAAACTTCTATGCGTGAAAGAGATACGAAAATCAGAAGTGAAATAATACCAGAATCTTGGTTGTGGGATGGAATGACTGTTGCGATTGGGGATCCGGCGCCAATGGCTCTAATCCGACAGATCATTTCCCGTAATATTAAAGATTTAACGGTAATCGGAACTGGCTACGCGTTAGATATTTTGATTGCTGCCGGGATTGTAAAAAAAACGATAAGTTATCTCGCTGCTGGTGGAGTTGGAGTGCCTGTGGCCCCCTGTTTCCGAAAAGCGGCCGAGTCTGGCGAAATTGAAGTATGGGAGTGTGAAGAGGGGATTTTGACCAGTGGTCTTGAAGCGGCTGGAAAAGGACTCCCTTTTATGCCCTGTAGAGGAGGAGTCGGGACTTCCTTACCCGAGATTAATAAAGATTTAAAGGTTTTCCAAGACCCGTTTGGCAATGAAACCCTTATAGCGGTGCCAGCGATTCGGCCGGACCTGGCAATAATCCATGCTTCTGTCTCCGATTCTTATGGTAATGTCCAACATTGTAGGGGGCCCGGGTGGTTGGATCTTTTCTTATGTCGCGCCGCTGATAAAACGATAGTACAAGTCGAGTCTGTGATATCAAATGAAGAAGTTAGGTCTAATCCGTGGGCGACTACCTTGGCAGATGTAGATGCGGTAATTTGCCTTAAGTGGGGTGCTCACCCTTTGTACAGCAGAGGTCACTACATCCAAGATATTAAGTTCGTTCAAGAATACTTTTCATTGGCTGCTCGCGCCTGTAAGACGGGTAATACAAATACCCTGGAAGAATTTTTGATCAGATATTATAGGGGACCAAAATCCCACGCTGAGTATTTAGAACGAGTTGGAATTGGGCGAATTTTGGAGTTAAAAGAGTATTAAAGTAGGTGTCGTGCAAATGAATAAACTCTATAGTCAACAAGAATTGATGGCCGTTTTTTTGGCGAGGGATTTAAAAGATGGTGAGCATCTACAAGTAGGGTACGCTTTACCTGTCGCCGAAGCGGCAACTCGTCTAGCACACATTATGCATGGCCCGAATATGGAATTAATTTTTCTTGGTGCTCGAATGAACGTTCATCATCTAGAGTACTTGCCGATGCCTGAATTTGGGTGGGACAACAGAATAGTCCGGTGGGCGGAGTCTTACAGTGATCGTGGGCATCGTTTCGACAGGTTAAAGGACTGGACTAAAAGGGTTTTCTTCATAGGGGGGGTGCAGGTCGATAAATACGGAAATACAAATTTGATTGGTACTGGAAAGAATTTTAAAAGGCTAGATTTCAGAGGTCCGGGGTCTGTTGGAACTCCGACTTTGACGACTCATGTTGGCCGATACTACATTATTCTAAATAAGCATTCGAAGCGTACTTTTGTCGAGAAGTGCGACTATATCAGTACTGTGGGTTGGGGCGACGGAGATCCGGAAGCTAGAACCAAGCTGGGTTTTCCTGGTGGCGGTCCTAAGTATTGCCTAACTCCCCTTTGCGTGATGGATTTTGATGAAAACAATAAGAGTATGCGAGTGCGATCATTACACCCGGGGGTAGAATTACAAGATGTGGTTTCAAATACTGGTTTCCCTCTAGTTGTACCCAAAGATCTACCGAACACAGTTGAACCGACGGATGAGGAGCTTCATGTTTTACGCACCCGAGTAGATAGAGAAGGGATTTTAAGGTCGGAGGGTTCTGTATGATTGACGCTAGTTTGCCTTACGAATCGAGACGCTCCCCTCTTTTTGCAAGAAACATCGTGGCAACTTCCCAACCGTTGGCGGCTCAAGCCGGATTGGATGTTCTGAGAGCCGGTGGAAATGCCGTCGATGCTGCCCTTGCGTGTGCCATTACGCTTACCGTAGTAGAACCAACTGGGAACGGTCTTGGATCGGATGCATTTGCCATCGTTTGGGACGGAAACTCCTTGCACGGCGTAAACGGATCCGGAAAATCCCCCGAAGGGTGGACGCGAGATTATTTTAACAAGTACGACAAAATGCCGCAATTTGGTTGGGATGCGGTGACAGTGCCAGGCGCCATTAGCGTATGGGTAGCTTTGTCTAATAGATTTGGAAGCATGCCTTTCGAAAAACTATTCGATTCGGCGATAAATTACGCCGAGAACGGGTTTCATGTGGGAGTACGAACGGCACATGATTGGAATAACGGGCCAGCAGATTGGTACTCCGATTATGTGGGTTTCGTCAAAGAGTTCATGCCGCCACCAGGTAGCGGAGATTTGATCGTTCGGACAGAAATTGCCCAGACTCTTTCGGAAATTGCGATGACTAAGGGTGAATCTTTTTATAGGGGTCGGTTAGGTGAAAGAATAGAGGAGGCCGCAATCAAAGATGGAGGCGCTTTGCGTTTGGATGATCTAGCTGCTCACGAAATTGAATGGGTAGATTTAATAAGCCAGGTTTTTCAGGGAGCCTCGGCTTTTGAGATTCCGCCAAATGGACAAGGCCTCGCGGCGCTAATTGCGCTTGGAATTTTAGATAAAATAGAAAAATCTGAAATCGATAGCCTTGATTTTTTTCATTTGCAGATAGAAGCGATGAAAATAGGTCTTTTTTTGTCAGCAAAATATGTTGCAGATCCCAAACATATGGTCTTACCGTCAGAAAATTTTTTAGATGATGGGTTGTTAGGTAAATATTCCGAGCGAATAGGTTCGAAGGCCACCGAAATTCCCCCCGTAGACCTTTTGAAGGGTGGGGATACCGTCTATTTGTCGGTTGCGGATTCATCTGGGATGATGGTGTCTTTTATACAGTCTAACTATTTCGGATTTGGTTCTGGGATTGTTATTCCGAGTACCGGTATAGCCTTACAAAATCGAGGCTGGGGATTTACCTTGGATAAAGGGCACCCTAACGAAGTGGGGCCTGGCAAAAAACCCTTCCATACCATCATACCGGGGTTTCTAATGCGGGAAGAGCTGCCTTTTGCCAGCTTTGGAGTAATGGGAGGACCTATGCAAGCTCAAGGGCATTTGCAAATGGTTAATCGCCTTGTCGCTTATGGTCAAAACCCACAAGCCGCTAGCGATGCTCCACGTTGGCAAATTTTAGAAGATTTTAGCGTGGGGCTGGAACCCGGTTTCCCGAAATCAGTAGCGAGCGGTTTGGAGGAGAAAGGGCATAAGATTCGCTACTTAAAGTCTTATCATCCATTTGGCGGGGCGCAGATTATTCAAAAGATAAACGATGGGTACGTTGCAGGCTCGGATCATAGAAAAGAAGGAATGGCCGCGGGTTTTTAG
The DNA here is from genome assembly GCA_964642505.1 of uncultured Gammaproteobacteria bacterium. GTDB lineage: Bacteria > Pseudomonadota > Gammaproteobacteria > TMED69. Next base: position 7,098 of record CAZXQY010000081.1, read on the forward strand.
TGTTGCAAACTAGGTATCCCCAAAAACTTCAGTCACATGTTCGGTGTCTAGGTATTCTTTGACCGTCAAAATTTTCTCATCTTCTATGATAAACATAAAATGGTATTCATTTTGGTACGTTTTACCGTTGGAAATTTCCGCATATGAAGTCGCTTCCATTGAGACTCGGTTATCTTCTGCAGTCATCGAAGACGGAAGAACTTTGATGCCTTTAGGCGCTTGGCTTGAAACACCTGACAGAAGAGTGGTGAATTCTTCTTTATTGTATGTTCCCGATAATAATGTCTTCCCGGCAACCCACCAAGTAGCTTTTTCAGACATCATTTCTAGTGCGATTTCATAGTTCCCAGCAGAAAACTCCGCCCAGAACGATTTGACCAACAGTTTATTTCTTTGGATGCCGCTCATGCTTATTTGCCCTCACATAGCTTTTATTAAGTCGCCTATTTACGTACTCAGCATAATTACAACTAAGAGACTTGGCTACATTTTTTTTTGTTTTAAAATAGACCGGAGCTATCACACAGACTTATTGGAGTACTTATGAGACCGATAGACTACTTTTTCAAGAGCGCAAAAAAGTCGCCAGATTCGATATTTCTGATAGACGACGATTCTCGGTATTCTTATCGGCAGTCTTCAGAAAAAATGCTCGCTATAGCGGGGAGCTTACACAAATCGGGATTGCGGATCGGTGATTCTGTCGCTGTGTATTCGCCGAACAACGCTGACGCGGTAATTTGTCTGTTTGCTGCTATTTGTGCAGGTGGTGCGTGGGTGCCGATAAATATTAGGAATTCCCCGACTACAAACGCGGAGTATATGGCTTACGTAAGAACCAAATGTGTGTTTTTTCATTCTAGTCTTGTTGATGACATCCAACGAATCGAAAGTACCATTCCAGGACTTAACCAACTAGTTTGTATCGATAAATCTACTGAGCGATATCCCTCGGTAAGTGAATTTTGTGATTTGAATAAGGGAGGGGTATTGCCTGATTGGTCTGACCCTGCAGGTGTTCCAGGTCATATTTTTTCTCGATGGCCTACGGGGGGAACCACAGGTCCTTCTAAAGGTGTAGAAATGACTAACGGTAACATAGTGACCATGTTTGAACTGGGTGTGAAGCACTACCTGGAAGGGCGAGAGGAGGATATTGTGCATTTGGCTGTTGCTCCAATTACTCATGCAGCGGGCCTAATGATCGGTATCTTTTCGTGCGTTGTAGGTACTACGGTAGTAAGAGAGACATTTGATCCGATGGACGTTCTCAATTGTATCGAAATGTATAAAGTCACCCACATCTTTCTTCCTCCCACCGCATATTATGCTTTACTCGAAAAAGCGAAACTGTCGTCGTTCGATCTTTCTAGTCTGAGACAAATTTTAATTGCTGCTGCGCCAGTATCTCCAGCTAAATTACAGGAGGGGGTCGAAGTCTTTGGTCCTGTAGTATGCCAATGTTATGGCCAAGCCGAAGTACCGATGCTAGTGTCTATGTTGAGCCCGAAGGTGCTGGCTAGCGCAGTGGAAGGTCAGAACTCGAATCGGTTAAGAAGTTGTGGAGAGATCTCAAGTTGCACGGAGGTGGTAATTTTAGACGAAGAGGGAAATCAAGTAGAAGTCGGTGAAAGAGGGGAGATATGTTGTCGCGGACCATTGGTTACGCCTGGGTATTTCGAGAAGCCGGAGGCGACGGCGGAGATTAGAGAAGGAGGGTGGCACCATACCGGAGATATCGGCTACCTTGATTCCAGCAATTTCCTCTACATTGTTGATCGAAAAAAAGACATGATTATTAGTGGTGGATTTAATGTTTTTGCAACCGAAGTCGAAGCTCCTATTCTAGAGCTAAACGAGGTTTTAGAGTGCGCTGTGGTAGGAGTTCCGGATGAAAAATGGGGAGAGTTGGTGATGGCGATCGTAGTCTTGAAGACACCCAATACGATCAGCGCAAAGGAAATCATCGAAAGAGTTAAGCCTAAGTTAGGTAGTGTGAAGGTCCCCAAGTCTGTCGAATTTTGGGACCAAATTCCTAAAACTCCTGTTGGTAAAACCGATAAAAAAGCAATCAGGAAAAAGTTTTGGGAGGATATGGGACGTTCTGTTAACTAAATTTTTCTGGCGCCCCCTTCTTCAGCGGGTATTTGCATATCCAGACGGAACCTAACTGGTAGCAAGGTTAGATCGACTACGGCATGGGAGCCCGCTATCCCGCGAGAAGGCGCTAACATATTTTCAGTTAACGATTCGGCGGAAAAACAAGATGTGCGGCATTCACCCCGTACAACTCTCTTAAAGTCATAGGCTGCCTCAAACTGAATCATTGCTGGTTCGTCAAGTTGTACGGCATTGAGGGGTGGGGAGTATTTTATCAACGCACTCCCGCCGACTAGAGGAATACAGTTGTTAATACTGGTCCTTAAAATTTCGGTTCCCCCTGTAGTAATTGTGCCACTTATTTCATCATAATTTTCAGTGAGAATTATCTCAGCTTTTTCGCAATTGAAACCATATCGGTTACAAAAAAATTGACCTGCTTTATCGTTATTACAAAAAGAGCTAGTTATGAAGTGGCGAGGTTTAATTCCAGTACGGCAGGCAACGCCAACAAAAGCTAAACAGAACGCATCTAGGGGTCCTTCGCTAGCTTGTATTAGGGTGACGCCTACTATAGCAGGCACGCTAGGGTGGAGACTTTTCGGTATCATCTTTCGACTTTGGTTCATCGGTGTCTCGTAGAGGAGGTATAGAATTTCTACGGCTTCGATAATCAAAGTATCTTTTTGTGTCTTTGCAGATTTGACTGTCCGGGTCCGGATTTTGCTTGCTTCTCTCTCTCCGTACAAAAGTTCTGTGGGTCTCATGAGTTCATAGCCAGGCCGGTCTTTCCTGAGCGGAAGTAGGGTAGAACTTCTGACCCGAATAGTCGTAGGCTGGTCAATACGTCCTCCTGATCTAGATGCTCGCGAGCTTGCACCATGAAGATTAAATGATCAACCCCAGCCGATTCCCAGCGTTTGATAGTTTCGATGATATCTTTAGGGTTCCCTAGACAAAGGCCACTAGACGGCGGCTTCTTTTTTTCATCCGGCGCATTGGGATCAGGTCTAAGGGAACCTAACAATCCTAAGGCCTTGTAATTATTTGCTGGATAGGCCTCTGATATTTCGACGGTCTGGCCAGCCATGTAGCTAAAGTTATTAATTAATTCCTGTCCTTTCTTCTTGGCTAGCTCTCCATCTTTATTGCAATACATCCAATTGGCTATGGCAACCTGATCGTTCACAAAACTGCCGACCGGACGACATTTTCTAACCCGTTTTCTATATTCTTGAATACGAGGAATATTTCTTTCTACATCTGAGATAGATAATATCAACGCTCCCATGCCCCTGTCCGCCGCGTCAAATTCCGTGCCGGGAGCAGTGACTGCCACCCACATGGGTGGGTGGGGTTCTTGAACGGGCTTGGGTAAAATGCAACGCTCGGGCATATTAAAGTACGTGCCTTCGTAAGCGAATCTCTCTTCAGTCCACATTTTCGGAATAACTCGAGTGTACTCATCCCAACTTTTCTTAGTATCGTCTACCTTAGCGTTAAAGCCTCCGAGTTCATTCCACGTAGAAGAGCGCCCAGTTCCAAATTCTACTCTTCCGTTTGACAGCATATCCAAAAACGCCGCTTTCTCAGCCCATCGGATCGGTGAATGCATTTCGGGCACACAGGTACCGATTCCAAATCCTAGTCTAATGTTTTTAGTACACCGTGCGATAGCCGAAAGGAACATATCTGGACAGCTCGAGTGACTGTACTCTTCCAGAAAATGATGTTCGACACACCAGACACTGTCGAAGCCTAGTTGGTCAGCTAGAACCGTTTGTTCTATCGCATTTTCGAAGACCATCCGTTGATTTTCGATCGTAAATGGTCGGGGAGTGGAAAGTTCGTAGAATAATCCAAATTTCATTGACACTTTCTCCTTTCTCTTACCGCTCTATTAGTCGTTTTGTGCCATGTACACATTATATTCGACACGCCCCGGTTTCAGTCTTCCTTGGGCTACACATACGATATTGTTAACCCAAGAATATCGTTGGTCGCCAGTTTGCATTCGAGGTGTAGTAAAAAAATACTGATCTCCATAATCAGTACTTCCTTCTCCACCGATCGCTTTAACAACCGCCTCTGTCATTTCTAGTTTTCCCGTGTATTCCACGTATATAAACGCACCGTCATGAGTTTCAAAGGTAGCTCTTACATCTAAATGACCATGGGTATCCGTAACAGATAACCAATCAGCAGCGGCTGCATTTCGAATCCGACCTTTGAGCTTAGGCCCTTCAAATTCTCCTCCGTCTACTTCTACTATCAGTCGATTTCCGTATGGTCCGGCTCCCACTTCTAAACTGCTCGTTAAGATTGCGTGGTAGGACAGTAACAATTCTAATTTCATCTGTTTTATACTCCTCGTGAATCGAATATTAATTCTAATAGAAACTTATAAAAATCTAAAATAAGTTTAATGCTAAACCCCTTTCGGTTTCGTCTGTTTCATAAATCCGAACATATAGCCTGCGATGCGACGCATCTGAATCTCCTCGGTACCTTCTGTTATACGGTAGCGGCGATGATGTCGGTAAATATGTTCAAAAGGTTTGTGGCGGGAATATCCTAATCCGCCGTGGACTTGCATAGCGCGATCAGCAGCTTCGCAACATAAACGATTGGCCCAATAATTACACATCGAGACCTTGTCAGAGACGGAGAAAGCACCATGTTCATCCATCATCCAAGCAGTTTTGTGTACCAAAGCTCTCAACATCTCGCACTGTGTTTCTAATTCAACCAGCGGGAACTGGATGGCTTGCTGTTTAGACAAAGAGACGCCAAAAGGACTTCTTTCCTTTGCATAACGTACGCTCTCATTGATACAGAAGCTCGCAGCTCCGAGGCT
>CAZXQY010000082.1:0-11988 GCA_964642505.1 uncultured Gammaproteobacteria bacterium
CCTGTTGTCACTTCTAAAATAGAGCCTGGGTCTAATTTAAAGATATCTTTGTATATGGTTTGAGGGGCTCCTATATAGTTATGTCTCATGTACGAAGCAATGGAATTTCGGTCTAATTCAGGTTTCCATGTGCGAAATTGATGGAAAGATTTTAATTCAGAGCTGAAGATCAAGTAACCATTTGCTCTTCCCCAATATAGAGGCTTAATGCCTAACCTGTCTCGCACGAGAGTGAGACGATTATCTTTTTTGTCGAAAACGGCTAGGGCAAACATACCGTTCATTCTGCCTATAGTGGATATTATGCCCCATTTGCTAAAAGCTTCGACAATCACTTCTGTATCGCTTTGGCCTCTGACCATTCTGCCGATTTTTGATAAGTCGTTTTTGATCTCAGCATGACTATAGATCTCTCCGTTGTATATCAGGAGGAAACGGCCGCATGACGAAACCATAGGTTGGGCTCCTAGTGGGCTCAGTTCTCGAATTGCTAATCTCCGGTGTCCGAAACCTAAGCCTTTATTCTTGTCGAATAATAGGCCCGCTGAATCGGGGCCGCGGTGAGACAAGGAGTCCGTCATAGCTTGTAACTCTTCGCGGGAAGGAACAAAATGACAGTACTTATCTAGCTTGAAAAAACCTGTTAGGCCACACATGGTGTAAAATCTGGCGTCCTGATGTATAAATTGTAAAACGGGTGAAAAATCACTAAAGTTTCATTGTCGTATTAAGTTAAAATAGGCCGTAGGCCGGGCTAATAGAGCTATCAAAATTATAACCCATGTAAAGGCGGTTTTTGGCATTTGAACGAAACTAGTATCCTCCAATCAGAAAATATTCCTCCAACAAATAGGGAAATTCTAAATAAAGAAGATAAAAAGGCCCTGTGCGAGGAAGTGGTTGCCCTGTTAGCGGAGCAAGGGGCGGTATTGGTAGCTCACTACTATACCGATGCGGAAATACAAATTCTTGCCGAGAAGGTTGGGGGCTACGTCTCAGATTCCCTAGATATGGCCCGGTTCGGGTTTGAGAGTGAGGCGGAAACTCTTGTGGTCGCAGGGGTCCGATTTATGGGCGAGACTGCTAAAATTCTTAATCCGGACAAAAGGATAATAATGCCCACATTGAAAGCTGATTGCTCTTTAGATTTGGGTTGTCCGCCAGAGCGATTCAAATCCTTCTGTGAAAATAATAAAGACCGGACGGTGGTCGTTTATGCGAACACTAGTGCAGCTGTAAAAGCTAACGCTGATTGGATGGTAACTTCAGGTAGCGCCGTAGAAGTAGTGACACATTTGGCCAGCCGTGGTGAGAAAATACTCTGGGCCCCTGATAAATATTTAGGGGACTACGTGAGAGAACAAAGCGGGGCGGATATGCTTCTTTGGAATGGTGCTTGCGTTGTCCATGAAGAGTTCAAGTCGAATGAGTTGGAAGAAATGCGAATCGCTAAGCCTAACGCCGTAGTTTTAGCTCATCCCGAGTCCCCTCGCGGGGTCGTAACACAAGCAGATTTCGTGGGTTCCACGTCAGCCCTGATAGAATTCGTGGGTTCCACGTCAGCCGAAGAACTTATAGTGGCTACCGACAAAGGGATATTTCATAAGATGTCTTTGGTGGCTCCTCAGAAAAAATTGTATTTAGCGCCTACTGCAGGAGAAAGTGCGACCTGTCGAAGTTGTGGGGAGTGTCCTTGGATGGCTATGAACAGCCTTACAGCTTTGAGAAATAGTTTGCTTAATTCTGATTCCGAAATATTTGTCGAAGAAGATATTGCGACTAAAGCGCGTTTGCCAATAAAACGGCTGTTGGAATTTACTGCTTCTCGTGGCCAGGTAATGTATGGAAATAATGATGCCTAACTCGATCGTAAATCATCCAAGTCACCGATATGCTCGTTTTAACAATTAAGCATTGGAGTTAGAGAGTGGCCGGGCATAGCAAATGGGCGAATATCAAGCATCGAAAGGGCCGTCAAGATGCAAAAAGAGGTAAACTTTTTACCCGTCTTATACGAGAAGTTACAGTTGCAGCTAAAATAGGTGGTGGAGATGTTTCTTCCAACCCAAGACTAAGAGCGGCGATAGATGCGGCTTTAGGAGCTAATATGCCCAAGGATACTATAGAGCGAGCGCGTACAAGAGGTGCTGGTGGACTAGACGGCGAAAATTATGAGGAAATAAGATACGAAGGTTATGGTCCGGGAGGAGTGGCAGTACTGGTGGATTGTCTAACGGATAATAGAAAACGGGCGGTAGCAGAGGTTAGGCACGCTTTTTCAAAGAATGGGGGTAACCTCGGCACAGATGGTTCTGTTGCCTATCTTTTTAAAAAAGTAGGGGTTATAAGCTATGGGGATTCTTTGTCGGAGGGTCAATTAATGGAGCCTGCGCTAGAGGCGGGAGCTGACGATATTTCAAGCAATGGAGATGGATCGATTGACGTGATTACTGAGCCGGAGAGCTTTATTGACGTGAAGGAGCACATGATTTCTATGGGCCTAGAACCGCTTTCAGCCGAGATAACTTTTATTGCGGACCAGGAAGTAAAGTTAGGAAAAGAATTAGGCGACAGTCTTTTTAAAATGGTAGATCTTTTGGAGGATCTGGACGATGTGCAAAAAGTATATACGAACGCTTCTATCGATGAGGAGATCTCAAGAGTACTCCCGGAATAAGAATTCTACCTTTGTTTAGAATTCTAGGCATTGATCCCGGCTCAAGAATCACAGGCTTTGGGGTTGTAGAATCTTCTTCGGGGGGCTTGGTCCATATAGACTGTGGTAACTTGAAAGTATCGAGTGGCTCGATGGGGCAAAGGCTTTATGATTTGGCGACGGGTTTAGAGGAAATTATAGAAAGAACGGCGCCCGTAGAGGTGGCAGTCGAAAGGGTTTTCGTAGGTATCAACGCCGAATCGGCTCTCAAACTCGGCCAAGCGCGAGGAGTAGCACTCCTTACCGCCGCCAAATATAACTTACCGATCTCGGAGTATTCTCCAAACCAAATAAAAAAAGCAGTTGTAGGTAGGGGGCACGCTGATAAGAATCAGATGAAATTCATGGTCAAAACCTTATTGAATCTACCCGAAATGCCGGCGACAGATGCTGCGGACGCATTGGCCGTAGCAGTGTGTCATTTCCATTCGAGACGGATAAACTCGCTTATCTCTGGAGTTTCAACAAAATGATTGGGAAACTAACGGGTAGACTAATTGAAAAGCGTCCGCCGCTTATTGTTATTGATTGCCAAGGTGTTGGTTATGAACTTGAAGCTCCGATGACGACTATCTATGATCTTCCGGTTTTAGGTAGCCAGGTTACTGTTTTTACTCATTTAGCAATACGCGATGATGCTCATCTCCTGTACGGTTTTTTGACCGATACTGAAAGGAGCCTTTTCAAAGCTCTCCTTAAGGTTAACGGAGTTGGGACGAAGATGGCACTGGTTATTTTGTCAGGCATGGACGTATCTGAGTTCGCTGACTGTGTGCGGTCAGAGGACTGGGCTAGACTCGTATCTTTGCCAGGCGTGGGTAAGAAGACGGCCGAGAGGCTTGTTTTGGACATGCGCGACAAGGTAGATACCATTTCCGCAGGAAGCACTTACCAAGAGCCTAATTCTGACTCTTCTTTGATTGATGACGCTGTTGCAGGTCTCGTGTCTTTGGGTTACAAGCAGTCCGAGGCAGTAAGATATATTGAAAAATTAGAAGAGAAATACGTTTCTAGTGAAGAGATTATCCGACAAGTGCTTAAGAATGTCTTAACCAGGTAACGGTGGTTCCTTATAGGTATACCTAAATGGCAGATGAAGAAAGATTAGTGAGTGATGAATTAGTCGAAGAAGACCAGTTTGCTGATCTGAATGCTCGTCCCAAGCTTTTGGAAGATTACATTGGGCAGGAGACTATGCAAGAGCAAATGAAGATCTTTCTTGGAGCCGCAAAAAAGAGGAAAGAGGCTTTGGATCATGTATTGATTTTTGGCCCTCCAGGTCTGGGAAAAACAACTTTAGCAAATATAATCGCTAATGAACTTGGGGTAAATATCCGGCAAACGTCTGGACCGGTGTTGGAAAAAAAAGCCGATTTAGCGGCTTTATTAACTAATTTAGAAAACCGTGACGTGCTATTTATAGATGAAATTCACCGTTTAAACTCGGTTTTAGAGGAGTCTCTTTACCCTGCGATGGAGGATCAAGTCGTGGATATGATAATAGGGGACGGCCCTTCAGCGAGAACATTGACTATGCCTTTGAATTCTTTCACTTTGGTTGGGGCAACTACTCGTGCTGGTTTGTTAACTTCCCCTTTAAGGGACAGATTCGGTATCGTGCAACGCTTGGATTTTTATACTGAGTCTGAATTGACGAAAATAGTCAGACGGGCCGCTAATCTTTTTAATATCAGGATTGATGACGGAGGGGCAGTAGAAATAGCGAGGAGATCACGCGGTACACCAAGGATAGCGAATAGATTACTAAGAAGGTGTCGAGATTTTGCCGATATTAGAAATAATGGATTTCTTGATCAGGAAGTTGCTGGGGCTGCACTCGATCTCTTGGAGGTTGATTGCGATGGTTTTGATAGGATGGATCGGGCTCTTTTGTTAACTATAATTGAGAAATTTGATGGTGGGCCTGTCGGAATCGATAACCTTGCTGCTGTACTGAGTGAGGAACGGGGCACCATCGAAGACGTTATTGAGCCTTATTTAATACAAAAAGGTTTTTTAAAGCGAACTCAAAGAGGCAGGGTTGCAACGAGATTGGCTTGGAATCACTTCGGCCTCAATCCAGTAAAGGAAGGGGCTGTTGAAAGAAGTCTCTTTGATGAATAGCAATACAGGCCCTGATCTTCCGCGGATCCAGCACGAATTATCCCTGAGGGTTTACTATGAAGACACAGATGCAACGGGAATTGTGTATCATGCGAGTTATCTAAAATTCATGGAACGCGCACGAACGGAATGGCTCAGATATCTGGGTTTTGAGCAGAGCACTTTAACAGAGAACGAAAACTTAATTTTTGTGGTGGTTAATCTGAATTTAGACTACAAACAACCGGCATATTTTGATGAACAGATCATGGTGAAAACAGAGCTAATAGATTTTGGTGGAGTCTCGTTGAAACTGTGCCAGAGGATACTGAACCGAAGCGAAGAGATTGTCTGTTCAGGATTTGTTCGAATTGGTTGTATTGATACCCTTAGTTGGACGCCCAAGAGAATCCCACAAGAAATAAAAAGAAGGCTATCAAATGTCAACTGACTTATCTATTTGGCATCTAATTGTTAACGCGAGCCTGGTAGTGCAATTCGTGATGTTAGTGTTGTTGCTTGCGTCAATAATTTCTTGGGGTTTGATTTTTTCTTTTCGGAATCAGATGAAGGCTGTTCGTGAGGATATTAGGGGGTTTGAAGAAGAATTTTGGTCTGCTGAAGATCTAACACAGCTATACAGTAAGATTAGTAAAAGCAACAATAATATTACGGGTCTTGAAAAAATTTTTGAGTCGGGTTTCAAAGAATTTGTCAGATTAAGGAAAAAAGATAAGCTCGAGGCAGGGGACATACTGGATGGTGCGCAACGCTCCATGAAAGTAGCTATTGGCCGAGAATTGGAGATTTTCGAGGAAAAACTTCCTACTCTAGCGACCGTCGGATCAGTAAGTCCCTACATAGGACTTTTTGGTACGGTTTGGGGAATTATGAATGCTTTTCAATCATTGGGAAACGTGCATCAAGCGACTTTAGCAATGGTGGCTCCGGGTATTTCAGAAGCCTTAGTCGCAACAGCCATGGGTCTTTTCGCTGCGATACCAGCAGTAATAGCCTATAACCGATTCTCTAGTGAACTGGATCGAATTTTGAATAAATACGAAATTTTTGTTGAGGAGTTTCTAGCTATATTACGCAGGCAAGTTAATAGTTGAATATTCCGTTATGAGATCGATCGCCCGAAAACGTATGATGTCTGAAATCAATGTAGTGCCTTACATAGATGTCATATTGGTGCTTTTAATTATATTTATGATTACCGCTCCACTTATTACCCAAGGGGTAAAGGTAGAGCTACCGAGCGCCCCGGCCGATGTTTTACCTCCTAGTGATACGGAGCCGGTGGTTGTGACCGTTGATGAACTAGGAAAGGCCTATGTAGACGTTGGCGATAAGCCTGAAGAGGCGCTAGCTGACCAATTATTAGTTACTAGAGTTGCAGCGGTTCTACGGTATAAGCCTAATACAAGAATTTTGATACGAGGTGACAAATCTGTTCCTTATGGGCGGGTGGTAGAAATAATGGCCATGCTGCAGGGTTCTGGCGTAAAAAACGTTGGAATGATTACAGAGCCTGCTTCATCGAAATAGGTTGTGTCGTGTTGTGAATAAAGATGATTACTAAGACCGCGCTTTTTCTTTCCGGTCTGTTGCATAGTGTGGTAGCAATTGTATTGCTGTTGACTATTGATAGTGATAGTAGAGAGACTAAGCCATCTGGTCCTGGAGTAAAAAGCGTGAATGCTATTGTGGTGAAGGACGAAGTCTTAATTGCTGAAGTGGCTCGATTGCAGGCAATCGAAAATAAGGAAAAGATTGCAAACGAGAACGAGCTCAGGAATTTGCGGCGAAAAATAAATAAATTGCAGAGTAAGAATCAAGAGGAACTGAAAGCACTTAAAGGACTTCGGAGTGAAAAGGACCGGATTTCGAGAGAAAAATCTCAGGCGTTGAAAAAACGGGATGTAGAATTAAAAAAAGCCGCCGATGCGAAACAACAAGCGGATGATGAAAGTAAGAGGCTATTGGAAGCGAGAAGATTGAGAGAGGAAGCAGAATTACGAAAAGAGCGTACCGAAAAAGAGGTTGCCGAGGCGGAGCGACTGCTCGCAGAGACGGAGCTGCAGGCAGAAATAAAATCAGAAGAGGTTCTACAGGAACATTCGGAACAAAAAGCCCACGATGCAGAACTAATAGATCGATATGCTGCCGCGATAAGGTCTCGAGTTTTAGAAAATTATACGGTTTTGCCGGGGCATGAGGGCTTGGAGTGCACCCTACGTATAAATCTTATTCGTGACGGTCATGTCGCTGGCGTAGAAGTTATAAAATCAAGTAATAATCCAAGTTTCGATAGATTGGCGGAGACCGCAGTTAGAAAGGTCGTGCCTTTGCCGGTTCCAGATGATGATCGAATTTTCGAAAAAATGAAGGTGATTTCTTTTGTTTTTAAACCCCCACGAATCTAAGTGGCCCATACTTGCCCTAGTTTGTGTTCTTCTTCTATTTGTGGCCGGGCCTTGCGCTAGTGCTGAAGAGCTGAGAATAGAAATAGACGGTGGAGCGATCAAAGCTCTACCTATCGCTATAGTGCCTTTTGCCTTACCGGCCAATTTCCCCCAGGATCTGGCAAAGATAATAGAATCTGATTTAAGTATGAGCGGTAAATTTTCGCCTATGATGCGAAAGCATATGATTTCAACTCCCTCTTTACTGAAAGAAGTAAATTTTAAGGATTGGCGGCTATTGGGAATTGAAAATTTGGTTATTGGAAGAGTGGATCGAGATGGTTCCAAATTAGTTGTAAATTTCAGTTTGATAGATGTTTATCGCGGTACGGAGTTGTTGGCACGAAGAATTCCTGTTTCAATTGACCAAGTTAGAAAAGCGGCTCATCTGGTCAGTGATATTGTCTATGCTGAGCTATTAGGTAAAAGAGGGGATTTTGGTACTAAGATCGCTTATGTAACTCTCGATAGAGAAGGAGGAGAGTATCAACTTGTAATCGCAGACTTGGATGGCCACGATCCTCGTCCGATTCTAAAGTCGCCCGAACCCTTGCTTTCTCCTGCCTGGTCACCCGATGGGCTGTCTTTGGCCTATGTTTCCTTCGAGGATGGTCGATCGGCGATTTTCGTTCAAGATTTGAAGACGCGTGCTCGGCGCAAGATTCGCTTAGGTGGTGGAATTAATGGTTCGCCAGCATTTTCTCCGGATGGGGATCGCTTAGTTATCACATCTTCTAGAGACGGTAACCCGGACCTTTTCGTTTATAGTTTGCTCGATCAATCAGTCAAAAAGATTACGGCTCATCCGGCAATCGATACGGAAGGTCATTGGTCCCCGGATGGGCGAGGTTTAGTTTTTACTTCAGATCGTAGTGGAGGTGCTCAAATTTATTACGTCGGATTGGACGGATCCTCGCCGAGGCGTGTGACTTTCGAAATGGGAGATTATAATGCCAATGCCGAATATTCCGGTGATGGGCAGCGCCTAGTTATGATTAGCCGCGGCGGTCGTGGGCACCGAGTGGCTATTCTCAACCTTGCTACTGGAGAATCAAGATTCTTGTCAGATTCGATTTTGGACGAATCCCCAAGTTTTTCACCGAACGGAGATATGGTAATTTACTCTTCAAAAGTGAAAAATGTGTCAAGGTTGATCGCTGTCTCTACTGATGGGAACATGGTAGCAAGGAAATTCACTTTAGGGCAGAGTGAAATAAGGGAACCGGCATGGGGGCCACGAATTGATTAGCAATTTTCTTTGAGGATATTTAGTTGATGAAAGACTACCTTGTGTTTTCGTTACTGGGAATTTTGGCTCTATGTATGGGCGGTTGTGGTGGTAGTAATTTGAAAACCTCCTCGTCAAAGGGGTTAGTTACGCATACAAAAAGTGGAGAAGCGGCGTTGAGTAACGTCTCTTCTATTGCGGTCGGAGAATCTTCAACAATCGCAGCCCAGGAAATAAAAAAACAAGAGGATCTTAGGCGAGTTACGGTCATCTATTTCGATTATGATAGCTCGACGGTTAGGCTGGATTTCAAAGATGTTTTAGCGGCCCATGCTGGGTATCTAGTGGATAATCCTTCGAAGCATCTTGTATTGGAGGGCCATACTGATCAAAGAGGGACCAGGGAGTATAATTTGGCTCTAGGGGAAAGGCGTGGCCAGGCGGTCAGGCGGCAGCTTTTGATACTTGGTGCTTCTCAATCGCAAATCGATATTGTGAGTTTCGGTGAGGAGCGTCCAGATGTGTTTGGTCAGACTGAAGAGGAATTCTCGTTAAACCGCCGGGTGGAGATAGTTTATTGATGATTAGGTTTTTGATTCACTTTTCTAAGGCGAGACCTACGTTGATGCTTTGTTTATTTTGGTTACCGACCACTTTGGCGCAGGAGTCTAACTTGTCCCAGCGTATAGACAAACTTGAACGCACGATGAGTACCGCTGGATTAATAGATTTGGTCGAGCAGCTAGAATCTTTACAAGAGGAGGTGCGATATCAGAGGGGCCAAATAGAACAACTGCAGTTCGAGCTTCAAAAGTTTACTACGCCTGGTGTTACCCTAGGGGCAGGCCCTATTGTTAGCGCTTCTGAATCGGAAGAAGGTAGACCCCTTGCGGTCGATGAGGGGCGCAGGCAGACGTCGCCGTCCGCTGAGGAATCGCCGCTGCCAGTAGTTCTCGACAGCCCTGTCGAGGGGGAAGACGTCCAGTCTCTTTCTGCGGTAGAAGGAGAGAGTATTTATAGAGAGGCTTTCGGCCTGTTGAAAGAAGGAAAATACGAAGAGGCAATAGAGGGTTTTAATTTTTATCTGTCTAGTAATCCGAACGGCAAATATTCTGACAATTCTCAATTTTGGCTGGGTGAAGCTTATTATGTGCTTCAAAATTATGCGGTGGCGATTGAGCAGTATGCTAAATTAATCCAGGATTTCCCGGGGAGTAAAAAAAGCTCGCATGCAATGCTAAAAATTGGGTATTGTTACGAGAAATTAGGTGACGTTAGCAAAGCTATAGAAATCCTTGAAGATTTAGGTAAGCGTTTTCCGGACTCAGCTGCCGCCAGACTCGGGCGTACTAAAATCGACAAATTACGACCTGAATAATTGTGTCAGGAAGAGCGTAATATTTCCAGGTTAGCTGCCTTTAGTCTATCCAGAGTACCAATATCAAACCACTTTCCTTTAAATAATTCCCCCGTGAGACATTTAGATTTGGACCATTTTTTAAGCAACGGTCCTAGTTTTTTCCGACCAGTCGGTATTCCCTTAAAAACACGCGAGTTATATTTCGCGATTCCAGTGAAAACGAAGGGATTAGTGTCGGACTCAATTACCGTGTTGTCACTAAGATCGAAATCACCAGCTATCCTATCGTTTGGTTTAGGGGCCAGAATGATATGGGCGTCTTGCTCTACGGCCCGTAAATTTTCAAATGGGTAGTTTGTCCAAATATCGCCATTAAGGACGGCAAATTTATCGACGGCTCCCATAATTTGGACGGCTTTCAAAATGCCGCCTAAAGTTTCTAAAGGTTCGCTTCCTTCTCGGGAATATTTGACGTTAATACCGAATCTGGAGCCATTTCCGATATAGTCTTCAATCTGATCGCCTCGGTAGGACAGGTTAATGATGGCTTCATCAAAAAGGCTTTTTGACAAATTCTTTAGATGTCGCTCTAAAAGTGTTTCTCCGTTTATTTTAACTAGCGATTTTGGGATTTCGTCTGTTAATGGCCTAAGGCGATTTCCTCTCCCGGCCGCTAGGATTATAGCTTTCACTGTGGTAGATAGACCTGCTCTGTTGACTAATTGCGTCTCATTATTGCCGTTTTGATGCTATCCTATCTGCTTAGATTTATCACCAAAAAAGGAACACGTTTCGAATGGTAGAGGCTTCTCTGTTTGTAATAGGCGGGCTCCTAATGTTGGCTTATGGAGCCGATCGATTCGTGGATAGCGCGCTTTTCCTTTCTGCCCGCATGGACATTTCTCCGATGATAATAGGAATAGTGGTGGTTGGCTTCGCTACATCCGCTCCTGAACTATTGGTGTCTATTATTGCGGCTTTGGAGTCTCATCCTACCTTAAGTATAGGAAATGCTATCGGTTCTAACATAGCTAATATCGGGCTAGTCCTAGGGCTAACCGCTCTAGTATGCCCGTTGCAAATTAAGTCTACTGTTCTAAAGTTTGAGTATCCTCTAATGGTTTTAGGACTCTTGCTGGCCACATTTTTAATGTTTGACCAGAAGATTGGCTATCTGGACGGTTCTCTCATGATATTGGGACTTTTTATTTTGCTTTCTGTAATGGTTTTGGCTGGGAATCGTTCGGTAAAATTAAATACTTCTATTGAGGAAGCATCTTTAACTCCGGGGAAAAGGTCGACTGAAGGATTAAAAAAGGCCGTTTTTTGGTTTTTTGCCGGCCTGATTTTGTTGTTGTCTGGGTCTGAACTTTTGGTCAAAGGGGCTGTTTTTCTTGCTAGGTACATTGGAGTAACGGATGTTTTTATTGGTCTAACAATTGTTGCCGTTGGGACCAGTTTGCCGGAGCTCGCAGCGTCACTAGCTGGCGCATTCAAAAAAGAAACTGATTTGGCTATCGGAAACATCATAGGGTCTAACCTGTTTAATGCTCTGGGTGTGGTTGCAATGCCAGCTCTGATCAAACCCTTTAATATTGATCGTATCATTTTGTTGCGAGATGTTGGTTCGATGTGGTTGATGACCGCACTTTTGTTGATATTGATCGGATTACAAAGTAATAGGAGCGATTTGGGGAGAACAGGGGGGGGTATTTTGTTGTTGAGCTTTTTTTGTTATCAAATTATTCTTTTTTTTGAATAAAATAGTCTGGGCTTTATTGGAGTTAAATGTGAGGTGCCGAAAGCAGATGTTTAAAATTAATTGTGGCGTTTAGTCGACATGAATATTGATAAAGGGATAAAATCTTCCGCATTAACCGTTCTTGAGGCCGAAGCCGAAGCCATTAGAATGCTTGCCTCCATGGTCGATGGGCAATTCGTTAACGCAGTCACTACCGTATTAGGCTGTACTGGAAGGTTGGTAGTAATAGGAGTAGGTAAATCTGGACACATAGCTAGAAAAATTGCGTCGACGCTAGCCAGTACAGGCACCCCAGCTTTTTTTGTAAACGCGGCCGAAGCTAGTCATGGTGATATGGGGCAAATTACCTCA
>CAZXQY010000083.1:0-11818 GCA_964642505.1 uncultured Gammaproteobacteria bacterium
TGCTTCGATAATGCCCAATTCAGGCCTTCTCCATCTATAACCGATTTCACTTACAGCTCTATTTGACTCAAAAAACATGTTTTTTCCAGCCATTCTTAAACCATCGACGGTGATTTGAGGCTCGGGACCGTCCGTCAAGCTGGCCCAACCTTCTGCTATCCAGGCTACCGGAAAAATCAATCTTCTGGGTAATTCAATTTTAGGTGGACTTCGGTTTGCCCATTGGGAAACTATAGTAAGTATTTCGAGTAACGAGAAATTGGCTCCACCTAGAACATATCGACGTCCAATTTCTCCTTTTTCAAAGGCTAACAGATGGCCTTTCGCAACATCATCGACGTGAACCAGATTTAATCCTGTGTTGACATAAGCCGGGATTTTTCCGTTAGCGGCATCTCGTAGTACTCTGCCGGTTGGAGTCGGTTTTATATCTCGTGGACCTATTGGTGTCGACGGATTGACTATTGTTGCTGGAAGATTTTCTCTCTCGATCAAATTTTTTACTGCCCGTTCAGCTAAAAATTTTGATCTTTTATAATTACCGATCATGTCCTTGTATTTAACAGGCGTTGCTTCATTCGCTGGCGCACCTCCCTCTACCGTTCCAAGAGTAGCGACGCTGCTGGTATAAACTATTCTTTCCACACCGGTATCTAGCGCGCTTTGCATCAAATTGACAGTTCCTTGTACGTTGTTTTCATATAAAACCTTCGGGTTTTTTACCCATAACCGATAGTCAGCGGCTGCGTGGAATACTCCGCGGGCTCCATCGCATGCTTCTCTTAGTGATTTAGGATCTCTCAAGTCTCCGAAGGCAATTTCTACTTCTAAGCCTTCAATATTAGTTCTGTCACTACCGGGGCGAATCAAGACCCTTATATTTTCTCCAGTTTTAATAAGTAGTCTTACTAATGAGCTTCCAAGAAAGCCAGTTGCACCAGTTACAAGTATTGTCATAGATTATCCTGTCGGTCTTTGAAAACGTTGACAAATTGCACTGATACTAAAATTGCGGCTAAAGGAGCGCCGAAGGTAGCTAATATAAGAAAACTTTCAAGCAAATCAAAAATTGCTACTAATGGCAAAAGGTACAACACATCTTCGGCTTCAAAGCCAAAAAAGTTTGGCTGAGCTGTACCAGCTTTTCCTTCTGATTTTTCGATCAAGCCTCTTAGTTGAAAAATGATCATGATCGATACACCGGCGATGCTTCCCATGATTATCCCCCATGAATTTTCGCCTTGATTAGCAATCCCAACGCCGATGCAAAAAAAGGTGCCTACTGTTACAAGAAAATCAGATATCAAATCGTAGTAATGGCCAAACTTAGTAGTTCGATCTGTCATCCGCGCCAGTTCTCCGTCAAAATGATCTAGAAAATTAGAAAATGCAAAACATAAGGCGGCTGTCGTATTGTCGGTTCCACTGGAGAAGAGCCATGCACCTAATAGTCCGAGTGTTAACCGGGCGCTCGTAAAAAGGTTGGGATGTATCAACGGCAAATCACGTAATGGGCTGACTAAGCGTTTAGCTAATTTTGCGTCCCACGGTTTCTTTTTATCAGGGTTGTCCTTAGTCACATGGTTTTCCTTATTAAAGCCGGCAGCAGTCCTAAACTACATACGACTATACATGCTAGGCTCAACGTTAATAGCAACCCTAGGCTGGCAGTCCCAGAGTGAGGCGAGATAGCGAGGCTACCAAAACTCGCCGCCGTCGTTAAAGCACTATATATTACGCCTCTGGAAGTGCTAGACCTAAGGAAGGAAAAGTCTGTCTTTGATATCGAGTGACGATGAAAAATGTGAATAGAGCTGTCTATTCCGATTCCTAATAAAAGAGGTAACGCGATTATATTGGCGAAGTTAAGAGGGATATTCAAGATAACCGTTAAGCCTCCAGTTAGCAGACAAGACAGAATAATAGGTGTCATAATTAATAAGGACGCAGATAATTTTTTTAATGCGAACCAAACTACAATAAAAATGAGGCATAACGCAGAAATCATCGCTTGCGCGAAAGCATATATGACAGAGTTTCCAGCCTCTAAATTGATTATAGGCATACCGGTTACATTTCTATCAGAAACAGATCTTACCGTTTCTACGAATTCCTTCATTTGAAAGTCTACAAATGGATCGATCGCAGGACGGACTTCTATTCGGTACAAACCTTCCTCGTTATACCATAGATGTTTGATTTCTTTGGGGATGCTGATCAAGTCGAATTTTTCCGCGTCAAGCCCTCTAGATAGAAATTCAATGAGCTCAGGAAAGTATAATAAAATATCAGACTCAATTTTTACGATGGCCTTCTGAGCTTCTTTTTTTGTTGCTGCACTGATTTTATTGTGTAATTCAAATAGGGTTTCTTGAAGATTCAGAATTGGCGAACCTCTTTGAAAAAGTTGAGCCTGTGTTTGAATAGCAGAAGTCACTAGCTCTATTTTCTCCAACACTAATGTCCTTGAAGGTGTTGTAGTCTCTCCCAGGGTTATCTCTCCTCCTATGATAAAGCCAAGTTCTTCAATTAAACTTATCTTTTCATTTTGGTCTTCAGGAACAAGATCTAAAGCCGAAGTAACGCGTTCTACTATAGAATCTCGTTCGAGTATATTCGTGACTCTCGTGACAACTTCTTTCCTGGCTTCAATAATCGATAGGCTAGTTGTGGGGCTTCCGCCATTGCCGGACAGTTTTTTTAGTGTAACGACTGACGGTGCCGCTTGGTTGTTTAAATTAATGGGATTGTTATCAAATTCCAGAGACTGAATTAACCAAAGTGACAAAAAGCCGGTGACAGCGGCAACGATAAAAATTTTCACATCGTGACTTCCTTCGTCTAAGTAACGAGAAAGCACGCTAATTTTTCTTTTCGGGCTGCTGGGTTTCGGGAGTAAGGTTAGAAGTGCCGGTAAAATTGTAAGATTTATGACTAAGCTTAATATCATTCCTACTCCGGAAATCAATCCCAATTCTGCCACACCTTTATAGTCTGTCGGTACGAAGGCTAAAAAACCGATAGATGTAGTAAAAGCACAAAGGCAAATACTTCTTCCTAATTCCAGAGTTGTCGAATTTATAGCCTCTCTTTTTTCTTTATCTCGGCAATGTTCCTGGTACCGCAGGCATATGTGTATCGCAAAATCGATTGCGAGACCTACGTACAATACAGCGAAGGCTATAGAAATCATGTTTAGGGTGCCGATGGCTATCGTCGCGAAACCGGCAGTACAGGCTAGGCCTGTGCCTAAGCTTATTAAGCTCGCCAAAATCAAAGAGCCTGATCTCAAGCCGATATAAAGTATAAGGGCCACACATATTAAGGCGGCAAGACCGATTTTTTGGGCGCCTCTGGTTACGCTCACTAATTCATCATGATTCAGGGCCGCGCTTCCTGTCATAGATATCGTTACGTGTGCGCTAACTGAAGGTTTAAGGCCTAGTATTTTTTTTTCTAGAAAACTGAGCGCTTTGTCAGCAGGGAGCACTTCTTGGAAATTCAGGTTCGGTTTAGCCAGTAAAAAAATACGAGTTTGGTCTAGCTTTTCGTCGCTCATCAACCGTCGCCATGAGATAGGTAACGATTGTCCTTTCAGGTGAGCTTTAAAAGAGTCATCCACCATGCCCAAAAATCGATTTTCCGAGAGTGGGGTGCGTTCTCCCTCGTATTCGACCATTTTTTGGATTATATCTAGTACCGTTTCGAGATTTGGTTTCTCAGAAAGCAGGCCCAACAAGGCTTGAGATCGGCTTAAGTCATCTATTAAATGCTGGAGCTCATCGATTTCTAGATATAGCAAAGCCTGTTTTTTAAAAAACTCACTTCCTTGTGGATACGATACAAAGGAAAAATATTCTGGGTTTTCCTCTATTTCATTCTTTAGTACCTCAGCAGCTTTTTGAGCGGATTCTGGAATCGGACTTTTGATTACAATTAGTACATTGTCGGTCAAGTTCGGAAAAGCAGATTTGAATTTCTCATAGTCAATTCGCCATTCCAATTTGTTGGAGAGTAGGTCTTCGGTATTCGTATTTATCTTGCAGTTTTTTATCGTGTATAAGCCGCTTATAATCCCGATGCTTATCCCTATCGCAAGAACAAGTATCTTATGTCTTTCGACCTTTTCAGAGATGAGAAGAAGCAATCTCTCTATCATAGATCCTGTCCAGTTAAAGGTTTTATTAGCTTGTTAGTATTTGGGCTGCCGCTCTAAGAGTTTTGAGTGCCTTATGGAATTTCCAACCCAGTTTTGCCAAGGGAATGATTTTTTTGGGTTGAAGTGCTAATCCCTCCAAGGCCGTCCATATAACGGTTTCTCCGTTTCGGTTGAGACTATTATTTATAAAAGCGGGCATGTCAGTGTTTATTTCGTCGCAAATAGAACGAATACAGATATAGGGAATCGTCGCTTTTTCGGCGGTTTGGGCAATTATTGCTGATTCCATATCTATCGCTGATATTTTATATTTTTGGGCAAGAGTTTTTTTCTCCGTCGATTTCAAAATCATTTTTTCTACCGTTAAAATATCTCCGCGTTTTGGTTTGAGAGTTTGTAATTTATCAGTTATTCCGTTAGCTACAGAAGCTACGGGCCTGATTTCAATAGACCGTACATTTTTAAAACTGGTCGCAATAAATAGATCACCTGTTTTGAGGTCCGACTTTGCACCACCAGCGATTCCCCAACTAATTAGGATGTCACATCCTTCCTCTATCAACTGTAGTGCCGTATCTTTAGCTTCCGCGCCGACTTTGCATCTCGCAACGACGTAGGTATCTCCATTGTATAGGAGTCCTTTATTTTTCTTAAATGTTTTCGATTCTGCTTCTAGAGCAGTAAGAAAGCCCACCAGCAATTTTCAGCTCTCCCTTGCAGAATATGTTTTCATATTTGAGACGGTCAAGTACCAGATGTATCCGCATTAACCGTTATTACATTTTTTTTGACTTTAGGTAGTCGAAGGGAAAGTACAAAAAAAAGGAATCTTAGTCCCAAATTTGATTTTGAAAGCATAGTCGTGAAAGATACTACTATTTTGACAGCTGTTCGGGATATTTTTACGGTCTCGCCATCTATATATTTTGGGTCTCTGTGTATTTTTCTAAGTGTTAGAGTCGCCAAGAAGAGAGCCCACAGGCAGAATCGGCGAATACCCGATTCTTCTTTCGGAATGGCAAGGGTGTAATTTAAAGCATTTTCAAGATGAAAAAAAGTCGTCGCTATCAGGATTTTCAGACATCTATCGAACCCTGGGTCAAGCCCGTTCTTAATTTCACTTAGAACTATATTTTCTTTCTCAAATACATCTCTTGGTACCCAACAAGCCCCTCTTTCTCTATCAGCCCATATATCTTTAAGTATATTTGTCATTTGTAATCCTTGACCAAAGGAAGTGGAGAATTGAAGCATTGTATTTTTGCAATCTTCGTCCCAGGTTTTTCCGTATTCCAAAAATAGCTCCGTCAGCATTTCTCCTACGACCCCGGCCACGTAATAGCAATATAGATCCATAGCAGGTTGATTCTCTAGCCCGTCTAGGGTTTCTTTACCTTGGTAGAGGACCATGCCATCAGTCATGGTTTTGACACATTTAAACATGGCATTTCTCTGATTTAGGGAAAGAGAGTGTGTGATTCGCAGCACAGTAGAGGATTTTTGAATCAAAAGACGTTCTGAATCGCTAGTATGAGGTCCAAGCTTTGGTACTAGTTCATTAGCGAAATCGTCTGTGGTTTGATTCTCTTCCACAAGGCTAGCAAACCAATCGGAGTATAGTTTCTTTTCGCTCAAATTTAGCGTGGGGTCATCCTCTATAGTGTCGGCTATTCGACATAGCAAATAGGCATTACTTACTGCCTTCATCAACGGATCAGGTAGTTGAGGTATAGTTAAAGCAAAAGTCCTAGAAACCCCTTGAAGGATGTCATTTTGGAAATCAATATCAGTTTGAGTAGCTACGGGACGGCTCATCTTAATTTGTTCAGTGATATAATGTAATGAGATATTAACGCGACGACAATTCGCAAACAATATTATTAATCAGTGAAGTCGATATGGATAGTTTTAAGGAATCTTTTCTAATAGCTTTTGCCTTAATTTCAGGTGGGGATTCCCAGCTTTTCGAAATAGTAACTTTGTCCATGAAAGTTAGTTTGGTGGCTACTTTTTGGGCTTCTCTTTTGGGTATACTACTGGGCGTTATTTTGACGATTTTTCGTTTTCCTGTACGGGCATCAGTTGTAATTTTAATAAATGGTTTGATGGGTTTACCTCCTGTTGTCGTAGGTTTGCTACTGTATATTCTTTTATCTAAAAATGGTCTGTTAAACTTTTTAGACATCTTGTATAGCCCAACGGCCATGATATTGGCCCAATTTATAATAATTGTACCGGTAGTAGCGTCTTTATCTTTAGAGATACTCAGCGGTTTTTACGAGGAATACAGAGATCAGCTACAGGTTTTAGGTATCGGTAAGCGAACGATTGCCGCCACTTTAATTTGGGAAGGAAGATTTAGATTATTTACTGCGGTTGTGGCTGGTCTCGGACGAGCCGTTGGTGAAGTAGGTGCAGTGATGATAGTTGGAGGAAATATTAATCATGTTACGAGGGTGATGACCACGTCAATTGCCTTAGAGACGTCTCGAGGTGACCTAAATTTAGCTTTGGCTTTGGGGATAATTTTGGTTTCAATCGCTATAATCATAAATGGGGTGCTACTCTATTTTAGACATGTATCGGAGAGGCTTGATGGAAATTTGTAGGAACATGTTTTTTACTAAGATCGATAAAGGCGGAATAAATTAGTGTTTCCCATAAAAGCTGAAAACTTACATTTGGTTAGAAGTGGAGTGACCATTTTAGATAATTTGTCAGTTGAAATTGATGGAAATAACGGGATAACCGTAGTGATGGGCTTTAATGGTGCCGGGAAGTCGGTGCTCATGCGAGTTTTAAATGGGTTAGTACACTGTGATGCCGGAAGGCTAACAAGTGAGGGGGAAGAATTTTCTCACCTAAATCTGTCGAAGAAACAAACTTTGGTGCTTCAAAAACCTGTCATGCTTCGTCGTACTGTCGAAGAGAATGTAAAATACGGTCTGCGCCAGTCCAATGCTTTATTTGAGTTTCGCGACAGATTGTGGAAATTACTGGAGTTATTAGAAATAGCTCACTTATCTAAACGGCCTGCTCGGAAAGTATCTACTGGTGAGCAACAAAGAATCGCCTTGGCACGAGCCCTTGCTCTTGATCCGCGACTAATTTACTTGGATGAACCGACGTCGAGCCTAGATCCTATTTCAGTTAAGATAATAGAAGACGTGATAAATTCGACTAGTCGTGGAGGGAAAAAGATCGTTTTGGTCACCCATAGTATTGAGCAAGCAAAAAGGCTTGCAGACGACGTAATATTTATCCATCGAGGAAAAGTGGTCGAGCATAGGTTAGCCGGAGATTTCTTTTTGGGACCGCGATCGGAGGTAGCTAGGACTTTTTTGGAAGGGGGATACATTCTAAATGAGTGAGGAGGAACTAAGTGATGACTAAAATCGTGAGTTTGATACTCCTGACGTTGACTTTTAAAACTTATAGCGATTCAGCTCGTTACATCACGTTGCAATCTACAACATCCACGGAAAATTCTGGTTTATATGACTTTTTGCTTCCTAAATTCACTCAAAAATCGGGCGTTGATGTGCGGGTAGTAGCAGTAGGAACAGGTCAGGCTCTTCGTAATGCCCGCAACGGAGATGGCGATATTCTGATAACGCATGCCCGAGAGGCTGAGGAGGAGTTTGTCAAAACCGGTTATGGATTGAGACGTTTGAACTTAATGTTCAACGATTTTGTAATCGTCGGTCCGCCCGGTTTGGCCGACTCTAAAAAGCGTACTGATCCGATTTATTTTTTTAAAAAAATTGTCGAAAAAAAACAAATTTTTGTTTCAAGAGGCGACGATAGCGGTACGCACAAAAAGGAATTAGATCTTTGGGAAAAGGCTGGTGTCGATGTTGCGGCCGCTAGTGGGCGTTGGTATAGAGAAACAGGAACCGGCATGGGCGCGACTCTAAACATAGCGATTGGCATGGGGGCTTATACCTTGACTGATAGAGGAACATGGATAGCTTTCAAAAATAAATCGGACTTCGAAATAATGGTGGAAGGCAGTGATATTTTGCATAATCAGTATGGTGTTGTGGTAGCGAATTATCAAAACCAAACAAACACGAAAAGAGACGATGCGATCGAATTCTGTAATTGGCTGGTTAGTGAAGAAGGTAGGAAGGAGATAAATTCCTTTAGGATAAACAGGCAACAACTATTCTATGCCAATGGAGATAGCTCTTCTTGTGATTGAAGGAAATTCTACGGTGAGCTTCGAAATTATCGATAAGGTCGGTATGCCTAATGTTTTGTATTTTATTTCTGGCAAATTAGAACCCTACGATACTTCGAAGATTGAATGGGTTAAGCTTCTTCCTTTGAATAGAGGGGTGTTATTACACGGTGAGTGCAAGTTTCCGGTGTCTGGGTCAGAGATCATTAATGGCCGAGACAGGGGTTATAGAATAAGGGCAAGCGTAAATGTAGAAATGTCGCCGCCGTTTTCTTTTATTCATTGGGGGCGAGAGTATATTGAAGCAGGTTGCCAAAAATGGTTGTCAAAAGAGGCAGAATACCTTTTTTCAGATTTGGAGGAATGTGCAGTACATACTTTATCTCATGAGTGCTTTCATTTCTTAAGTGACTCGGGTCAGGTTGAGGAGAAGAACTATGAGGCTAATGCGAATTGGTGGGCTGACTGCTGGTTAGAGGATTTTAAATCGAAGTCTTGATCAAACCGATAATAAGGGAGGGGTTTAGGTGTCGTTAGGTTTCGGATTGCAATACTGGGGTTGGTTTTTCTTAGCCCTTTATATTGGTTTGATGATAGTTTTAGGGGCAGTTGGGATGAAAAGGGTTACCAGTAGTGACGACTTCGCTACTGCAAGGAGGAGCTATGGACCCATATTCCTAGCCTTTGCGTTGACGGCGACGACCGCTAGTGGGGGAACATTTATAGGGATACCGGCCCTAGCCTATTCCACAGGTTTTTCGGCACTCTGGTACGCTTTTATTTATCCACTAGGAGTCTATCTCGGTGTGCTTTTGTGTTTAAAAGCGGTGAGACGTGCGGGAGATACTTTCGGGAACCGATCGATACCGGAATTTCTCGGGGACAGATACGACTCGGAAGCTCTGCGGGTGTGCGTGTCGCTTTTTTCTATCTTGCTTTTATTCTATCTGGCTGGTCAACTTCTTTCCGGTGCGGTTATGTTTAATCAAATGATGGGCGTAGATATAGCACCGGCGCTGGCTATTACAGGTTTCATCATCATGTTTTATATTGTTATTGGGGGTGCACACGCGGATATTTTGACTGACGGGGTTCAGGGCGCCCTGATGTTAATTTTAGCACTGGCAGTAGCGTGGATGTTTTGGGAGGGCTTCGGCGTAGTGGGAGGGTTTAACGGCATGATTCACGAGCTAGAGGTTCAGGATCCTGCCCTTACTAAACCTCTTAGCTCTACTCATCCCGTCCTGGATTCCAAATGGGATGTAGTCGCGCTTTTTGTAGCTCATATTCCGTTAGGCTTGTTACCCCACGTCGGTAATAAATTGTGGGCGCTCAAAAATGATAAAGATCAAACCACCTTTATCGTTGTTTCCTTTGTATTCGGAATGATTCTACCCTGCATCGCGCTTGGAGGCTTGTTGGCTAGAGCCATTTTGGGAGACTCTCTATTGTTGGAAGGTTCTAGCGCAAACTATGCAATACCAGAATTATTTGTACGGACCATGCCGACCTGGCTTGCCGCGATGATTGGAGCGGGAGTACTCGCCGCTATAATGTCGACAGCCGACGGTTTGTTGGTCTCCATTTCTCAAATTTTTGCTAACGATATATATAGGAGAAGTATAGCACCTCGATTAGGGCATGATGTAAAAGATGAAAAGGTAGATCGTATTGCTTTGCTAATTAGTCGGCTGGCGACTGTAGTAATCGTTGTTGCGGCAACCTATTTAGCCTGGAGGGCACAAGAAATGAACGTAGCATTGTTAATCGCTGCGGGGATAGGAGGTATGTTGGCGGCGATTAGCGGTCCGATTTTTGCCGGTATCCTGTGGAAAGGCACCACTAAAGCAGGAGCTCTTTCAGGATTAGCGACGGGCGCTGGTTCTTTCGTGTTTCTACAGATGGGTATCATCGGTAATTTCTCAAATTATCTCGATTATTTTTCTTGGGCAGAATGGTTGCTCGTTCAAGAAGCTAACCCGTTCTCGTGTGGAGCAATCGGAGTATTTATTTCGTTGACCACCGTTGTAATCGTGTCGTTTTTTACCGAGGCGCCTTCCTCGGAACATCTGTCTCGTACCTTCGGTCGGCTAGGGGCTTAAGTTCTCGCGAGTCTTTCGTAATGCCACCTGAGATGTGATTCCATGAAAGTCGAAATAAAATAGTAGGAGTGGTCGTATTTGTCTCTCAATCTCAAATCAAGACTGACTCCAGCCTCTTCGCAAGCAATCTTTAAAAGGTCTGGTCTAAGACCATCCTCTAGAAAAGGATCGGCTAGTCCTTGATCAACTAAAATTTCTGAAAAAAAATGACCATCTTCTAGAAGCCTGGTCGTATCGTAAAGCCGCCACGCTTCTTGATTGTCTCCTAAATATTTTTCATAGGCTTTTTTTGACCAAGTGGCGGTACTCGGTTGAGTAATAGGTGCGAATGCGGAACAGCTTTTAAATTTTCCAGGATTTTTGAGCGCAATACAGATGGCGCCGTGACCACCCATTGAATGTCCGAATACTCCTTGGGACGTACTGTCTATTAAACATTTATCTCTAAGGAGCTTTGGTAATTCTTCAGTTATATAAGAGTACATTTTATAGTTCTCGTTATAAGGTGCTTGCAGCGCGTCGAGATAAAATCCGGCCCCTTTACCGAACTGCCAGTTTTCCGGTTCATCGGGAATATGATCTCCGCGCGGACTGGTGTCGGGACAGACAATTATAATTCCTAACTCCGACGCCACGCGTCTGTATTCTCCTTTTTCCATAACGTTTGCGTGACTACAGGTTAAACCGGAAAGGTACCATAGGACGGGGCAATTTCGCTCGTCGAACGATTCGGGCTCATAAAGCGCAAAAGTCATATCACAAGATAAAAGCTCCGATCTATGACGTATAACCTTTTGTTGGCCGCCGTAAGACAGAAAACTATCTATTATTTCCATTAGAATACTACTACCGAACGAATGGATTCGCCTTCTAGCATTAACTCGAAAGCCTTATTTATATCTTCTAACTTGAATTTGTGGGTTATCAGGGGCTCTATCTCAATCCTGTTGTTTAGATACCAGTCGACGATTTTCGGTACGTCTGTTCTTCCCCTGGCTCCTCCAAAGGCCGTCCCTCTCCAACTCCTTCCAGTAACAAGTTGAAAGGGTCTTGTAGATATCTCTTGTCCCGCCCCAGCCACTCCTATAATTATGCTTTCTCCCCAGCCTTTGTGCGCGCACTCTAAAGCTTGTCTCATTAAAGTCGTATTGCCAACACATTCAAAGGAGTAATCGGCTCCACCGTCTGTTAATTCGATAAGATGTTGGGTGATATCTCCAGTTACTTCATTCGGGTTGACGAAGTCTGTCATTCCGAACTTTTCACCCCATTTCTTTTTGTCGTTATTAAGGTCGACCCCAACGATTTGGTCGGCACCAACCATACGCAAGCCCTGTATGACATTAAGACCGATTCCGCCTAGTCCGAAAACCA
>CAZXQY010000084.1:0-11695 GCA_964642505.1 uncultured Gammaproteobacteria bacterium
TCTGAGTATGTTTCAAATGTTATGATAAGTAACAATACTATTCATGACCTTAAGACACTATCTGTTAATCCCCTTCAGTTTGCGGCCGACCAACTAGGTCTAGATGAACTTGACTCAGAGTGGTGGGAAACAGCGCTTGATGGATCGGGAATTAGTGTAGATGATGAGCATGATGTTTTTTTTGTTTTTTCAGAAAAACCGTAACTAGAGAGATGGCTGCTGGGGTAACTCCAGAGATGCGGGAAGCCTGTCCTAGAGTGCTCGGACGGACACTCGTAAGCCTCTGAACAGCCTCGTTCGACAGTCCCTTCACACTAGCATAATCGAATTTGTCCGGAATCGATATGTTCTCCATCGTTTTACTTTTGTTTACCAATTCGTTTTGCCGCTCGACGTATCCGAAATAGTGCGCATTGTATTCTATCTGCTGAATCACGGAACCGTCTTCTAACCCCGGACCTTCGAGAAAAGGCACTAAATCCTTGTACGAAACCTCGGGCCGCCTCAATAATTCTGCCAAATTCTGGTCTTTTCTAATTTTAAAGGATAGGCGTTTCTCCTCTCCCATTTTTGTGATTCTTGCAGGAGAAAGCCAAGTTTTTTCTAACCGAGTCTCCTCCGTTTTAATTGCGGCGACTTTTCTTTCAAATCTTTTCCAACGAAGGTCGTCAATAAGCCCCAATTCACGGGCTTTGGGAACTAGACGCTGATCGGCATTGTCCTCTCGCAGAGATAGTCGATACTCAGCCCTGCTAGTAAACATTCGATAGGGCTCGCTAGTACCACGAGTAACTAAGTCGTCAACTAAGACTCCGATGTAGGCTTCGCTTCTAGCTGGATACCAGGGGGCTCTATCGGACACCCTGAGGGCAGCATTAATACCGGCAAGCATACCTTGCGCGGCTGCTTCTTCATACCCGGTAGTCCCGTTTATCTGACCCGCAAAGAAAAGGTTTTCCAGTTTTCTGCTCTCTAACCAGAGCCTTAGCTGAGTAGGATCAAAGTAATCGTATTCAATGGCATAGCCAGGGCGAGTTATAAACGCTTTTTCGAAACCCCGTATAGATCGAACAAATTCCAACTGTACATCAAAGGGAAGACTAGTCGAAATCCCATTCGGATATATTTCTTTTATACCTAAGCCTTCGGGTTCGACAAATATCTGATGGGCTGTTCTATCCTGAAATCTCACTACCTTATCCTCAATAGAGGGGCAATATCTAGGTCCATTGCTACCGATCGTCCCGTCAAATACGGGAGAACGATCAATTGCATTTTGGATTATTGCATGGGTATTAGAATTAGTTTGAGTTAAATGGCAATCTACTTGTGGCACGGATCGATTTTTTTGTGGAAAAAAAGAGAACGAAGGTTCTGGGCAGTCGCCTGGTTGTCGTTCCATTAATTCAAAATTAAGACTATCCATTGAAAGTCTAGGTGGCGTCCCAGTTTTCAGTCTTCCTAAGCTAAATTCCAAATCTCCCATATTCTTTGATAATCCGATGGATGCCGGTTCGCCAGCCCGACCAGCCGAAAAACTAACCTGCCCAATATGAATCACACCGTTCAAAAAAGTGCCTACTGTCAAAATCACGGTTTTCCCTTCAAATATAATCCCATTTTGAGTGACTACACCTCTAATAGCCCCATTTTCCAGATACAAATCTTCTACAGATTGCTGAAACAATGTGAGATTTTCAGTATTTTCTAATGCTTGGCGAACATGTTGCCGATACAAGCTCCGGTCTATTTGAAATCTAGTCGCCCTAACAGCGGGCCCTTTACTGGAATTTAAGGTCCTACAATGAATACCGCAATTATCGGCTGCTCGTCCCATTATTCCGCCAAGAGCGTCGATCTCTCTCACGAGATGACCTTTCCCTATTCCACCTATAGAGGGATTGCAAGACATTTGTCCCAAAGCGTCAATATTTTGGGTAAGCAGCAACGTCTTAGCGCCCATAACAGCACTGGCATGGGCAGCTTCGGTCCCGGCATGTCCACCACCGACCACAATAACTTCAAATTTATCTGGGTGCTTCATGGACGATTAGCGAAATTTTGAAATCGATTTTTTAACATTCTGTTTTGACATATCTAGAGGACTAGCAATATGCAAATTCTACCAGTCAAGGCTAATACACTCAATTTAGAACGATACTAAGTACTATGCAACTAAGTCAGGAATGATATTTCTTGTTCTTAAAGGTTAAGGTCATTTTAATTCGGCCAATTTGGTTTAAACTTTACCTTAGGTTACCCTTTACGGTCTAAGGGTATTTCAGCGAGATATTTGTGACGTAGTATGCTCAAAATTTCAGCCAGTATTGGAATAGCAACCTATTGAAATTAAAATACCCTGGCTAATTTTAAGAAAACAGAGAATCCAATGGACACCTTCATAGAAGCGGAAAATTTAAGTAAATCGTTCGGTAATTTAAAGGCAGTCGACAACATATCACTAAGTGTCGAGCAAGGAGAAGTTCTAGGCTTTCTGGGTCCTAACGGGGCCGGCAAATCGACCAGCATGAAAATGATCACAGGCTATCTAAAACCGACTTCGGGGAGAGTTTCTATAGCCGGTTTTGATATATTTGAGAAGCCGATTGCTGCGAAACAAAATATTGGCTATCTGCCGGAAGGCGCTCCTGCTTATGGAGAGATGACCACTATAAGTTATTTAAATTTTATCGCGGATATACGAAACGTTCCTAGTAAACAAAAAAAAATGAGGGTCCAGGAGGTAATAGAAAAAATTAATTTGAATAGTGTAGCTAAGCGCAGAATCGAAGAGCTATCAAAAGGTTACAAAAGAAGGGTTGGGTTGGCTCAAGCGATACTTCACGATCCTAATATTCTAATAATGGACGAACCGACAGACGGTTTAGATCCAAACCAAAAACATGAAATAAGAAACCTGATAAGAGAGATGGCCCCCAGGAAAGCTATAATAATATCCACCCATATCTTAGAAGAAGTCGATGCTGTTTGCACCAATACAGTAATAATTAACAAAGGTCAGATAATTTTCAGTGGAACCCCTCGGCAACTTTCTACCTTATCTAGTTACCATAACGCTTTGAATATCGTCGTGAGCACCGAGGAAGCAGAAAGGTTGCTGAAAATCCTTAATGAACAGCCAGATATCTCCAATATCGAACAAATCTATAGTGGAAACGAAATCAGAATAACAGCCATCCTAAGAAACAAAGAACCATTAGCTAGCTCCCTTCGAAAAACCTTAGATGAGCAAAATATTTTCCCAAAAGAATACTTCTTCGAAAACGGAAGACTAGACCAAGTGTTCCGGGACCTTACCACAACGGAAAATAATCCAGAAAACAATCTATTATGAACTACGTATTAGCAGTCTTCAAAAGAGAATTCAAAGCGTACTTCATAACGCCAGTCGCTTACGTCTTCATTGTCATATTTCTTGCGTTGAACGGACTGTGCACTTTCTATTTAGGCAACTTCTACGAAAGAGGCCAGGCAGACCTCGAACCATTTTTTGAATTCCATCCCTGGTTATACATGTTTTTAATACCAGCAGTATCTATGCGACTTTGGTCTGAAGAGAGAAGATCAGGTACGATTGAGCTACTTCTTACTTTGCCGATATCTACCGGGAATGCCGTAATAGGAAAATTTTTGGCTGCCTGGGCGTTTTGTGCCGTCGCGCTGGCGGGCACATCGCCAATCTGGCTAACAGTTAATTATCTGGGTAATCCCGACAATACTGTTATAGCAGCTAGTTACGTCGGGAGCCTTTTGATGGCCGGGGGATTTTTATCCGTGGGCGCTTGCGTGTCAGCCTTAACAAAAAACCAAGTGATCGCCTTTGTCGTGGCCTTTATAGTCTGCTTCGCTTTTAACCTGAGCGGCTTCCCGATGGTTTTGGATATCTTTAGGCCATGGACCCCTCAAGCATTATTAGAAGTAATAAGCTCATTCAGTTTTCTAACGCACTTTGAGTCGATTCAAAGAGGAGTGATAGACATACGAGACATTATTTTCTTTGGGAGCCTGATGATGTTTTGGATTTACATCAACATAATTATCGTAGAACTTAAGAAAGGTCGGTAAAAGTTCGCAACGACTGCGGGATAAATATACGAAAATGTTTGAAAAACTCTACCAGTTAGCTAACGCCTTCGCGGCAACGATTTTATTTTTAGGCCTGAACATTGTAAGCAATCAACTTTTAGTTAACTTTAAAATAGATATGACTGAAGATCATTTGTATACGTTATATTCTGGAACAAAAACAATTATCGAAACGATCCAGGAACCGGTAGATATGAAACTGTATTTCTCGGCCAAAGGATTCTCAGGTTATCCCGAACTCGTAAGCCACGGAAATCTAGTAAAGGACATGTTGGAGGAGTACGTTTCTAACAGCAGAGGAAATTTGAAGTTATCCATTGTCGATCCGGAGCCTTTTTCTGAGGCCGAAGACGAAGCACAAAACGATGGAATACGTCAAATACCGATCGGGCCGAATGCAACAGGATACTTAGGGATAGTTGTGACCGATAGCACTGATGGAAAAATCATTATTCCGTTTTTAAATCCTGAAGAGGAGACAAACCTAGAGTATGACTTTAGTAAAACTTTACAGGACTTAGTTGAACAGGAGCGGAAAACAGTAGGATTAATCACGACCCTACCGTTGATGGGACCGGCGGGCGAGCAAAGTAAACTTGACGGACAATCTAAGACATGGGCAATCTTTGAAATTCTCAAAGAAAATTTCAACGTGGTTCCGATCAAATTTGATAGCAGTCGAATTCCTAAGAAGACCGATGTGCTTCTAGTAATCCATCCTAAAAACTTACCCAATTCAACTAAATATGCGTTGGATCAATATGTTCTTGGCGGGGGCAAGTTGATTATGTTTGTCGATCCTCTCGCCGAAGGAGATCCGACGTCACCCGATCCCACGACACCTGGCGTACTACCTAATTTAAGCTCCAACCCAGAGGATTTACTGGACAGCTGGGGCATCAAAATGATCGACAAAAAAGTTATTGGGGATCCACAAAGCGCAGTAAAAGTGAATTTCGGAACTCCCGAAGGACCACGCAAAATTATTTATCTACCTTGGCTACAAATAAGAAAGCCCTATATTAACGAAGAAAATCCCTTCACTAGAGGACTTTCAGTCTTAAATGTTGGTACCGCTGGTTCTCTGGCGATAAAAAATAAAATGCCCGAGCTCTCTTTTCAAAAACTTTTTACAGCAACTGCTAGGTCAGGGTTATTAGACGGAAAAACCGTTATTCAAATAGGGGATCCGTCAGAGCTTTTCGATCGCTTTGAGGAAGACAGCTTGTCTCACACTCTTGCGGTACACGTGTCAGGTATAGCAAAATCCTATCTTCTAGTAAGCCAAACGGCCAACAAACCTGAAGGTAGCCCTGAATCGATGGAAGGACTCACATCTGGTAACATTGACGTCTTAATCGTTGCAGATACAGATATACTTTCAGACAGGTTTTGGACAGATCCTCGTCGATATTCGACAACTGGTCAAATTCTGCCTTTTTCTAGTAACGCCGACTTCCTTGTAAATGCAATTGAGCTTTACGGTGGGGGTGGTCAGTTGATCAACCTTCGCAACAGAGGTGAATTTGCTCGGCCATTTGAAGTAGTAGAAGAGCTAAGGAGAAAGGCTGAAGCGGAATATAGGGACCAAGAAAAAGAATTAAAAATCAAGCTCCAAGAGACAGAAGATAGACTTATAGCCCTAGAAAACTCTTCTGTAGAAGGAATGATTTTGTCAGAGGAACAAAAAGCTGAAATCGATCGCTTCCGTTTAGAACAGAAGAAAACGAGAAAAGAGTTACGATCCGTACAACACAAACTCATACAAGATATTGAGGAACTAGGCAATAGGATGAAATTTGTTAACACAGGGCTCATGCCCCTTCTGCTGCTAGGCCTGGGGCTAATTGTCAGTCTAAGAAAAATCTATAGTTGATCCCGGAATTTGTCAAATGGTAAAAAAAGTATTATTTTTTTCTCTGACTATTGCTGTGTTCGTTTCGGCTTGGCTCGTCAGCGAGCAAAAAAAAATCAAAAGCGACATCTCCCGAAATACCCTCTATCCCGAACTGATAAACCAATTAAATTTTGTTTCAGAAATTAAAATCAAATCGGGGAAAAAAAGTATAACTGTAAAAAAGAAAAACACATCTTGGGTTCTAATAGAAAGTGATAATTTCCCGGCCAAACCTGAGGTAGTAAAGAAAATCCTACTTCAAGTCGCCAGGCTATCAGTACTCGAAAAAAAAACCAAGTTAAATCGTGGCCACAAGGTGTTGGGAGTGAATGAATTAGACGAAGATGGCATACCCAGACGACAAATAACGTTGCTTAACGAAGGTGGCGTTTCTTTCGTTGACTTTATAGTGGGTAAAAACGTGGATCAAGACCGCAAGGTCAGACATTACATAAGACAAAGCAAAGATGACCAATCATGGATATCAGAAGGGAATTTAGACTTTTCTGCGGAGCCAGTTGATTGGTTTGATTCCAAAATCATGGATATTGATCCTGAGTCCATAAAGTCAATACAAATAATAGGGAACGGCGGTAGTTCTATTCTAGTTAACAAGGCTGACAGCTCTCAAACTTTTTTACAGTTGCAAAATATCCCCGACGACCAAAAAGCAAGAAGTACAACCCTTATCTCCTCCTTTGCCTCACTGTTGAGTGATATGAGGTTCAATAGAGTTTTGTCTAGCGACAGATTGAAGGGGAAAGTTCCGATCAGAGAGACTACCGCTTCAACGTTCGAAAACCTAAAAATAATAATGAAGGATTACTTGATTGAGAAGGATGTCTTTACCAGTTTTGACTTTGAAAAAATAGTCGAAGGCAGTGAAAGCGAAAATCGGTTAGAAGAAATCGAAGCATATAGGGAAAAAACAAAGCAGTGGATTTATCAACTTCCAAAATACAAACGCAGAATAATAGAAAGGCAATTTGAAAATCTAATTTGGCCAAAAGATTAAGGCCTGAGAAAAACTTCAAAACAAGACGCGTACTAAAAGCTCGTTTCCGGAAAAAATCCTTGATTGCTAGTGTCCTTCGCCTAAAACTGTAGTTATACTTCTCACAGAAAACAAACTCATCACGAACAATCATATTGGGTTTCCTACAGTGAGCACGCTTTCGAGCTTTCAAGATATTATAATTTCTCTCCAATCTTTCTGGGGAAAACAAGGTTGCCTTATCTTGCAGCCGCACGATATGCAGATGGGAGCAGGAACATTCCATCATTCTACTTTCCTTCGGGCAATCGGTCCCGAGCCCTGGAAGGCAGCGTATGTTCAACCGTCCAGAAGACCCTCAGATGGTCGTTATGGAGAGAATCCAAATAGGCTTCAGCACTACTATCAATTCCAAGTCCTGCTTAAACCTTCCCCCGAAAACATACAAGAACTTTATTTGGATTCTCTATCTAGCCTGGGGATACAATTGCGTGAGAATGATATTAGATTTGTCGAGGATAACTGGGAATCTCCGACTTTGGGAGCATGGGGACTTGGCTGGGAAGTGTGGTTAAATGGAATGGAAGTTACTCAGTTTACGTACTTCCAGCAAATAGGAGGTCTAGATTGTAAACCGGTGTCTGGTGAAATTACCTACGGTTTAGAAAGAATCGCGATGTATCTACAAGGGAAAAATTCGGTGTACGACATAACCTGGTCCGAAAGCACGGATGGAGTTATCACTTACGGAGATTTATTTAGACAAAGTGAAAAAGAGCACTCGGTATACAACTTTGAACAAGCAGACGTTAGTCAACTTTCAAAACGCTTTGAAGAAAACGAAAGTGTAATAGACGCCCTCTTAGAAAATCACCTGTGCTTCCCTGCCTATGAGCAATTGGTTGAAGCATCTCATACTTTCAATCTACTAGATTCAAGGAAGGCGATATCTGTAACTGAACGCCAGCGGTACATATTGAGAGTTCGGGCCATGGCGCAAAAAGTTGCAAAAAAATACCTTATAGTAAGAGAAAACCTTGGTTTTCCCTTGAACAATAAAAGAAAAAAGAAGCTGTAGGTCTATGAAAGATACTCTGCTTGTTGAAATAGGTTTAGAAGAACTACCTCCTCTCGCCGTCTCTCCACTATCGGAAAAATTCGGAAGATTGCTTAATAACCAACTTGTAAATATGGGATTTGAAACCGGAACCCTAAAATGGTTCGGCACCCCCAGGAGAGTAGCTGTTGTTATCGAAGGGGTTTCGCAGAGACAACCCAACAAACAAATAACTAAAAAAGGACCTGCGATAATAAGTTCTTTCGACGAGAACGGAAAACCCACCAAATCCGCAATAGGGTTTGCTAAATCTTGTGGTGTCGAATTAGAAAAACTGAGTAGATTAAAAAAAGATAAGGAAGAATGGTTGGCCTATAACACGACCGCTATTGGAAAACCTATTCTAGAGGCAATAGTACCCATAACAGATGAAATTTTGCAAAAATTGCCGTTAAGCAGAAAGATGAGATGGAGCGACGGAGAGGAAGAATTTCTTCGACCCATCAGATGGGTAACCATTTTGTACGGGGATAAACAAGCCGACGGTTCTGTCTTTGGAATCAAGGTGGACCATTTCACGTACGGCCATAGGTTTATGAGCTCAGGCAAGATAACTCTCTCTTGTGCTCAAGAATACTGCGACCAACTCAAAGCAAATAACGTCATTGTCGATCAGCAAGATAGAAAAATAATTATTAGAGAACAGATAACTGATTTAGCAGCCACCGCTAACGCTACGCCGGTGATTGAGGAGATTCTTCTAGAAGAGGTATCCGCTCTTGTAGAATGGCCTCGAGGAATTTTGGGGACTTTTGACAAAAAGTTTTTACAGCTCCCTGAAGAAGTAGTGACCTCATCCATGCAAGATCACCAAAAATATTTCCCATTGAGAAACGCTAAAGGTGCACTATCAAATGCTTTCGTGACAATTGCTAATATAGAAAGTGAGAATAAAAACATAATAAGACAAGGTAACGAAAGGGTGATAAGGCCCAGATTGGAGGACGCAAAATTTTTTTACGAACAGGACCAAAAAGCGCCGCTACTCAGTAGATATCCAAAATTATCAGGAATAGTCTTTGAACGACGACTAGGGAATCTATTCGAAAAATCTGAAAGAGTTAAAAAAATAGCGTTGTTCATTTGTAAAAATTTCAGTGCCCGAGATGACCTATGCCTTTTAGGTTCTGAAGCATCCCGGTGTGACCTTACTACCGAAATGGTAGCCGAATTTCCTAGCCTACAAGGCATAATGGGCTCGACTTATGCTAGATTGGAAGCCGAACTGTCTCCAATCGCCGACGCTATAAGATACTTTTATCACCCTCGGTTCGCGAATGACGAATTACCACCAACAGCAGAAGGCCAATGCCTAGCCTTCGCCGACAAGCTAGATACGATTGTGGGGATTTCTGGAATAGGGTTAAAACCGACCGGAGACAAGGACCCTTTTGCATTACGGAGAGCGGCAATTGGACTTGTACGATTACTTGTTGAAAATGAAATAGAACTTTGCTTGGCGTCAACAATACAGAAGGCTATCACGGGTTACCAGGGTATTTCTCTATTGAAAGAAACCGATGCAATTTCTTTGCAATTCATAAGAGATAGAATGCGTGGCTATTTTGTGGGAAAAGGTATGGCTCCCCAAGTGTGCAAAGCTGCAATGTCAAGTCAAAGCCAATCGCCGGCAGATATTGCATGTAGGATAAATGCCTTGCGGTCCTTTTATGAGTCAGGCGAATCCAAAAACCTAATCGTAGCTAACAGAAGAATCGTTAATATCCTAAAGAAGAACCCATTGCCGAACCGTTCAGACGTAGCGAGAGAAGAACTGTTTAGCATGGACTTCGAGATAGCGCTCGCTAAACATTATGCCGAAGTTAATCCGTTGGCCAAGAGTCTTTATCAAAAAAAGAAATACGAAGAATATTTATTTGAAATATCCAGTTTTAAAAATCCAGTTGATCAATTTTTCGAAAACGTACAAGTAATAAGCGAGAATAAAACAGTCACCAATAACAGGCTAGCTCTCTTAGGCCAGCTTAATGAGTTGTTTAGCAGGGTAGGAGACCTTAGTCTACTAGGCCAACCAGAAAGGTAAGAAAAGAAAAAGTGAAACTGATAATTCTAGATCGGGATGGAGTGATCAACGAGGAAAAAAATGAGTACATTCTTACGGCGGACGATTGGACTCCCATTCCCGGAAGCCTTGAAGCAATCTCTAAAGCAAAAAGATTAGGATTTTACATCGTTGTGATAAGCAATCAGTCTGCTATCGGGAGGGAATGGATGTCGATGGAATCCCTTAACTTAATAAACAGAAAGATGCAATTAGAGCTATCTAAGTTAGGTGGAGCAGTAGATATTTTTCTATTCTGTCCGCACTCTCCAACACACCACTGTAGTTGTAGGAAACCTAGCCCAACTTTATTGGAAACTTTCAAGGAACGTATGGGATTGGACTTAACTGACGTCCCTTTTGTCGGAGATAGAATCACTGATGTTGAAACCGCGGAAAAAGTTGGGGCATTCCCCGCGCTAGTCAACAGCGGAAAACCGATAGATCTTCTTCCCGAAGGAGTACCAATTTACGAAAATCTCGCAGAAGCCTTGGAAAACATCGTTTTTGGGCGCCAGTAATGAGGGCCGTTCTTAATGCTCTAGTCTTTTATCTCGGATTGCTTCCTTTAACAGTATTTTTTTCGCTAGTCAGTGTATTAGTACTGCCTTTACCTCGACCAGCCCGATATAAAATAATAACTGGATGGGCATACTTATGTTTGGAATGGCTAAAGGTGACTTGCAAACTGACTTGGCAAGTAGAGGGTCTGGAAAACATCCCAAAAGAGGCAGGAGTTATTTTGTGCAAACATCAGTCGGCATGGGAAACGATATCTCTGCAATTGATTTTCCCAAAACAATCACAAGTCCTAAAAAAAGAACTACTGTGGATCCCTTTTTTCGGTTGGGGATTAGCCAGCCTTAACCCCATTGCCATTGATCGAAGCTCCGGAATTAAATCTCTAAAAACAGTTCTGAAGAAGGGAGGAAATCGAGTATCAGACGGCTGGTGGGTACTAATTTTTCCTGAAGGCACTAGAATACCAGTCGGCGAACAAGGAAAATACAAACAGACAGGCGCTGCCTTGGCCTGCAGTCTGCACTGCCCTTTAATCCCTGTAGCCCACAATGCCGGAGTATTCTGGCCCCGCAAAAGTTTAAAGAAAAATAGTGGCACGATAAGGGTCGTTATCGGAAAGCCCATCTCGACAAACAACAAAACGACCAAGGAAATCACTGAAGAAGCTCAAGAGTGGATAGAAGAAACATGCCGAAAATTACCTCCATCCTAGTGTTAAAAGTTAAACCGTTGGCCTAAAAGAGAAATTAAGTATAAAAGCCAATTGATTTCTAGTATAACTACGGTCGAGCCCAACTATACACTAAGTTTGCCTACACTAAATTAACATGAAATTCCTTAATATCAGTTATCCCACTACCCGTATGCGGAGAAATCGGAACAGTGCATTCATCAGATCACTGATAAGGGAAAATCGTTTGAATACTCACGATCTGATCCAACCTATTTTCGTGACTGAAGGGAAGGGCGTCAAAGAACCCATAAAGACTATGCCTG
>CAZXQY010000085.1:0-10769 GCA_964642505.1 uncultured Gammaproteobacteria bacterium
AACAAACACACTAGCGCATTGCT
Source organism: uncultured Gammaproteobacteria bacterium (assembly GCA_964642505.1). GTDB lineage: Bacteria > Pseudomonadota > Gammaproteobacteria > TMED69. The sequence continues at coordinate 24 of CAZXQY010000085.1, forward strand.
TTCTAATTTGAAGGAAAGGAATGAATCCCGGTCTTCAAAAACTTCGTGACTATCCGTTTGAACGCCTACGCAATCTCAGAGAAGGTGTAGGTGTAGGTTCTGAATCTTCTATAATCGACCTTTCTATAGGTGAACCGAAAACTGATTTACCCGATGTCATAAGGGAAGCGCTCGTAGATTCAGTCGAAAGCATTTCCTACTACCCGTCAACACGAGGCACCGCAAATCTACGTCAATCGATAGCAAACTGGATATGCAAACGTTTTCGGATTGACGATAATCTAATTTCGCCCTCAGAAAACTTACTCCCTGTAAACGGGACTAGAGAAGCTCTTTTCGGTATTTGCCAAGCGATGTTTCTGAAACGGGTAAATTGTAGACACGTCGCCATTCCTAATCCCTTCTACCAAATCTACGAGGGTGCTGCTATTTTAGCTGGAGCTGAACCCTATTATATGTCCTGCCCGTCCTACTTAAATTTTATTCCTGAATTTGAATCGATAGAGCGCTCGATTTGGGAAAAGACAACTATGGTATACATATGTTCGCCCAATAATCCGTCTGGCTCAGTACTAAGAGATACAGATTATCAACGTCTTCTTAAATTGGCCGATAGCCATGATTTTATAGTGGTTGCTGATGAATGCTACAGTGAAATTTACCGCGATGAATCAAACCCTCCCCTGGGACTCCTAGAATGGTGCGTTCAACACGACAGGAAAAATTTTGAAAAGTGTCTTGTCGTGAATAGCCTATCAAAAAGGTCAGGTGTTCCGGGCCTAAGATCTGGCTTTGTCGCTGGGGACAAAAAACTTATCAAAGAATATTATAAGTACCGAACGTATCAAGGCGGTGCGATGCCTCTACAAGTACAATCGGCTAGCGCCGCTGCGTGGAACGACGAAATTCATGTCGTCAATAATCGTAAGTACTATAGAAATAATATGCAACTTGTAGAGGACATTTTCGATAACCCTACTATTAAGATACCTGAAGCAGGATTTTTCCTATGGCTCAATTTACCGATAGATGACGTCAGTGCTACAAAAACATTATTGTTGCGAGGCGACCTGTTGGTACTTCCGGGACAGTTTTTAGCACGAACGATAAACGCTTTCAATCCTGGAAAAAACTACATAAGAGTAGCTCTAGTACACAATAAGAAAATTTGTACAGACGCTTTAACTACAATCAAGAGACTAATTTTTAAAGAGGATTTGTGACTGTGAAAGACGTTATCGCAACCATAGAAAAAGCATTCGAAAATATAGACAATATACTAGAAAGTACAGACTTACCCGATGTTCGAGAAGCCGTTGAAGAAAGCCTTAATAAACTAGACGAAGGCACTCTTAGAATAGCAGCTCCCTCTGAAAGCGGTTGGACTGTAAATGAATGGGCGAAAAAAGCCGTCTTATTGTCCTTCAGGCTATCCGAGAACATAATGTATTGCGACGGGACTACAAAATACTACGACAAAGTTAAGATGAAGTTCGAAGATTTTTCTAAACCCCAGTTTCATGCTTTGGGAGCCAGAGTTGTTCCCCACGCCACGGTAAGACGAGGAGTTTTCATTGGAAAAAAAGTCGTCCTGATGCCCAGTTATGTGAACATAGGGGCTTATATTGGTGAAGGAAGCATGATCGACACCTGGGCAACTGTTGGATCCTGCGCTCAGATTGGCCGGAATGTACATCTGTCCGGCGGTGCCGGAATAGGAGGTGTACTTGAACCCTTGCAAAGCAACCCGACAATAATAGAAGATAACTGCTTTATTGGAGCTCGTTCTGAAGTGGTTGAGGGAGTCATAGTTGGAGCGGGCTCTGTTCTATCTATGGGAGTCTACATAGGACAAAGCACAAAAATATACCATCGCGAGACAGGAGAAATCTGCACCGGATCGGTGCCCGCCGGATCCGTGATAGTTCCTGGTTCTTTGCCCTCGGAAGATGGTAGCCACAATTTATACTGTGCAGTTATTGTCAAAACTGTGGACGAAAAAACTAGGGCTAAAGTTAGTATCAACGAGCTCCTTCGCGACTTCTAAATTCTATCGGTATCGGTTACGTTTCTTATCTCGTTAGCAACGCCCAGTGCGATAGAATCTATAGCATTTTGGTCTTGGCCTTCCGCCATAACTCGAATTATTTCTTCCGTTCCGGAAGCTCGCACCAGCAATCTGCCTGCCGTCCCTAACAAACGCTCCGCCTTCAAAATAGCTTCTGACAAACTGGAATTATTAAGAACCGAAAATTTATCCTCTACCGGGACGTTTATTACTGTCTGAGGAAATTTAACTAAACCTTCTCGTAAATCGCAAAGGCGAGCCCCTTCAACCGCCATATATCGTAAAACTTGCAGACAAGTAACAAGTCCATCTCCGCCGACAGCCGCATCCCGACAAATAATATGCCCTGACGGCTCACCGCCCAAAATCCAGCACCTTTCTTTTAATCTTTCCATGACGAAGCGGTCTCCGACAGAAGCCCGATCAAATTGCAAGCCGAGTTCTACTAGACTGTGCTCTAAACCTAAATTGCTCATTTGAGTTCCAACGACACCTCCATTCAAACGACCTGAGTCCAAGTAATACTTCGCCAAAACGAAGAGAATATCATCTCCATCTAAAAGACTACCCCGCTCATCGATCATAACAACTCTATCTCCGTCACCGTCAAAGGCCACGCCAATATCTGAATTCGTGTTTAAAACGGTTTTCCTCAAGGTTGAGGGATTAGTAGAGCCGACGTAGCTGTTTATGTTATATCCGTTGGGGCTATTTCCGATGACGAAAATCTCCGCACCACAGTGGCGCAATATTTTAGGAGCAGTCTTAAAAGTTGCACCGTTAGCGCAATCAACAACTATCTTGAAGCGATTTAAATTAAATCTGGACCCTACTCCCTCTAGGCAACTGTCCTCATATTGCCCTATCCAGCCTGGACAATGATGGATATTTGATTAGCTAGTGCCAACTCCGATAAGATCTACACAATCATTCAAGCCCTGTTCCATGACTTGTTCTAGATCTCTGGAAATTTTTTCGCCCTTCGCAGAAAATATTTTAAACCCATTATCTTCAAAAAGATTGTGGGAGGCGCTTATCATCACACCGCCAATAGCACCCCATTCCTTCGTGAAATGTGCTAAAGCCGGCGTTGAAATAACCCCTAGCAGTCCCGCGTGTATTCCAGCATCAGAAAGTCCTTGAGCAACCGCAGATTCCAAATTTGTACCAGAGATTCTGGTGTCACGACCTATAAGAATTCTTTTGTTACCGGTTCGCCCCTTGCTAACCATCCTTCCGAAAGTAAAGCCCAACCTTCTAGCAAAGGCGCCAGTAATGGGATCCTGGCCAAACTTCCCTCTGATACCATCCGTTTCAAAATACTTGATGGGTTGGGAAATCATGTTTAAATCAGATACCAACTGCCTATTGGCCTTGCGTTAGTCTTCCAACCTTTAAGAATTGTTTCAATGAAGACTAGCTGCCCCGCCCATAGTCCCATCTCTCTCTTCATCGCCCAACGTATCCCCGTCTTTGTCATCATCTGAGGGATCGTTCGACCAATCCTTTGGGGGACTCGGTTCCTTTCCGTCCATTATCTCATCAATTTGAGCGGTATCAAGTGTCTCATACCTGAGCAGCGCCTTTGCCATTACGTGGAGCTTCTCAATATTCTTTTCTAGCACCTCTCGTGCCCTAGCATAGTTTCTATCAACTAATTCCTTAATTTCTTCATCTATCACATGCGCTGTCTCATCTGAAACCAGCTTTTGCTGAGTAACCGATTTGCCGAGGAATACTTCTCCTTCGTCGTCACTGTAGGTCAAGGGTCCCAACCTTTCGGAAAGCCCCCATCGGGTCACCATGTTTCTAGCTATCTCTGTAACACGTTCTATATCATTGGCAGCTCCCGTGGTAACGGCATCCTCTCCGAAAATCAATTCTTCGGCTATCCGGCCACCAAACAAGCTACTTATCTGGCTTTCTAGGCGTTGCTTACTGTAGCTCAGTCGGTCTTCCTCGGGTAAAAACATCGTCACCCCAAGTGCTCGTCCACGCGGAATAATAGTAACTTTATATACCGGATCGTGAGCTGGCAAGGATCTTCCAACGACTGCATGTCCAGCCTCGTGATAGGCAGTGAGATTTTTTTCATCCTCCCCCATAACCATGGAACGCCTTTCTGCACCCATCATAATCTTATCTTTTGCTTTCTCGTACTCCTCCATATCGACGAGTCGCTTATCACTCCTAGCTGCAAACAACGCCGCCTCGTTCACAAGATTAGCCAAATCTGCGCCTGAAAAGCCAGGCGTACCTCTCGCCAAAATGTTCGGCTTAACATCATCGTGACTAGGAACCTTACGCATATGAACTTTTAAGATTTGTTCTCTTCCGCGGATATCCGGCAGAGGAACGACAACTTGTCGATCGAAACGCCCCGGTCTGAGCAAAGCCGGATCAAGTACATCAGGCCTATTAGTCGCGGCAATAACAATTACTCCTTCATTTCCTTCGAAACCGTCCATCTCTACCAATAGCTGATTGAGGGTTTGTTCTCTTTCATCGTGCCCACCACCTAAACCTGCACCTCGATGCCTTCCTACTGCGTCTATCTCATCGATAAAAATGATGCAGGGTGACTGTTTTTTCGCTTGTTCAAACATGTCCCTTACTCTAGACGCCCCGACCCCTACAAACATCTCGACAAAATCCGAGCCCGAAATAGTAAAAAAGGGCACTTTAGCTTCGCCCGCTATAGCCTTAGCAAGAAGAGTTTTCCCGGTACCAGGAGAACCAACCATCAAGACGCCACGAGGTATCTTACCTCCAAGCTTTTGAAACTTGCCGGGATCTTTCAAAAAATCCACCAATTCCTTCACTTCTTCCTTAGCTTCCTCCACTCCGGCAACATCGTTGAAAGTAACCCTGACTTGGTCCTCCCCTAAAAGACGCGCCCTGCTCTTACCGAAAGACAAGGCACCCCGTCCGCCGGCGCCTCCTTGCATCTGTCGCATTACGTAAATCCAAACTGCTATAAGTAGAAGAAACGGGAACCACGAAATGAAGATTTGAGTCAGCAAACTTTGTTGATCGGGTGGAGCTGCTTTAATGCGAACGTTGTTTTCTAAAAGCAAGCCAATAAGCGGTCCATTATCCGATTCGGGACTATAAGTATACAATTTAGAACCATCATGCATCTCGACTTCAATTTGAGCACCCTCAATCTGAATTCGATCGACGCGACCACTTTTCACCTCGGAAACGAAATCAGAATAATCCAAGTGCCTGCTATTCGGACGCTGCGGCGCAAAACTTTGGAATACCAACATCATTACCACTGCGATGACGAGCCACAATACTATATTTCTAGCCATATTAATTATTTCTCGCCTTGAATTTCCCGCCTTATAATCTCATCAGAACCACTATACCCTAAAATCTTTCGCAACAATAAAAAATTCCCTCGATTCCTTCCTGGAAGAAGCCGGTTTTCTTCTGCTCACCACAGAGAATCTTTGCTTCAAGTCCGTGATAATCACTTCAGTATCTTCAAACTGGAAAAACTTCGCTACGAAACTTCCTCCCGGTTTCAAGAAAGTGGTCACGTACTCTTGCGCCGTCATTAGGAGAGAAGTCCATGCCGCTTCATCTACCAGCCTCACACCTGTAATATTGGGGGCGAGATCCGATAATACAAGATCAACGCTTCTTAGACCAAATATTTTCTTGGCCTGCTCCATTACTCTTTGATCTCCGCAATCTCCTTTTACAAAAGTTACCTCGTCGATTTGATTCATGTCTCGCGAATCTATGGATAATATTTTTCCCTCTCTTCCAACCACCTTGGATACCGATTCAGACCATCCGCCTGGCGAGGAACCTAAATCTATAACGTTATCACCCCGGCGTAAAAAATTATCTCGCCGATTGAGTTCTTCCAATTTGAAAACGGCCCGCGAACGAAGACCGTCTTTTTCCCGTCTTTTGACGTAAGGATCAGCGGCTTGCCGCCGCGTCCAGCTATTATTTGATTTTTTCAAAGGAGCTCAAACATACTCTACACCTAGTATCTCGTACTCCGTCTCCCCTTTTGGCGCCGCAACTACAGCATATTCACCCTTTCTCTTTCCGATCACAGCTCTAGATATCGGAGAAGCAATAGATACTAATCCTAATTTTATGTCAGCCTCATCCTCGCCAACAATTCGATAAGTCACCTCACTACCGTCTTCAGAATTAGCTAACCTTACAGTGGACCCAAAAATAATCCGCCCGTCAGCATGCACTTTGGTTACGTCTATAATTTCGCTATTTGATAACTTGGCTTCAATATCGGCTATCCTACCTTCATTAAAGCTTTGTTGTTCCCGGGCAGCATGATACTCGGCATTTTCTTTTAAATCGCCATGCGCTCTAGCTTCCGCTATATCGCTAGAAATTCGACTCCTCTCAATTGTCTTACGACGGCGCAACTCATCTTTTAATGCCTCTGCTCCTGATATCGTCATGGGTGTCTTGTTCATTTAAATATTCCCTCATGAAGCTCCTGTATAGGCCGTATACCAGTCGAGGTCATCTCAGTCAACGCCATAACAGCCGCTGTAGCTCCAGCGATCGTTGTCGTGTACGCTACTTTCTTGGCTAGAGCGCTTGCTCTTATTGAAAAAGAATCAGCGTTTGATCGCTTTCCTTCCGTTGTATTTATTATTAGCGCAATTTCACCATTTTTTATTGCATCGACTATGTGAGGTTGGCCTTGCATAACTTTGTTAACCCGCCTACAAATTATGCCATTTTGTTTCAAATATAAGGCCGTCCCGTCAGTCGCAATTATATCGTACTCTTCACCAAGCGAACCCAACAAAGCGACAAGGTCCGCTTTATCAGAATCCTTTACGCTAACAAAAACAGTTCCTTTTTTTGGCAGACTCATACCAGCGCCTTGCTGGGCCTTACCGAAAGCTTCGCCAAAAGATTTCCCGATCCCCATCACTTCTCCAGTAGACTTCATTTCTGGTCCAAGCAAGGGGTCTACTCCTGGGAACTTTTCAAAAGGGAAAACCGCTTCCTTCACCGAGAAATAAGATGGGTCTTTAAGGGCCCTTATCCCTTGGTCCGTTAAGGACTCACCGAGCATACATTTTGCTGCTACGTAGGCCAGCGGTACTCCGGTCGCCTTAGATACAAATGGTGCTGTCCGAGACGCCCTAGGATTTACCTCCAAAACAAATATTTCTCCTTTTTTGATGGCGAATTGTACATTCATCAGTCCTACCACCTTCAATCCTAACGCCATCCGGACAACCTGATCTTTTAACTCCCGCTTTACATGAGCGCTTAAAGTTCGAGCAGGTAGGGCGCAAGCAGAATCTCCAGAGTGTATCCCGGCCTGCTCTATGTGCTCCATGATTCCGCCTATATACACGCTTTCCCCATCTGATATAGCATCAACATCAACTTCAATAGCGTCTTCTAAGAAACGATCTAACAAAATGGGCGAACGATCAGACAAAGAAATCGCTTCTCGGATGTATTTTTCTAAATCTTCTCGGTTATACACGATTTGCATCGCTCTGCCTCCCAGTATATAAGAAGGCCTGACCATTAGTGGGTAATTTATTTCATCCGCGCAAACAATAGCTTCTTCTATTGTTCGCACCGCTCGGTTCTCCGGTTGCTTCAAATCTAGTGACTTTAGAAATCTTTGAAATTGATCTCGATCCTCGGCTAAGTCTATAGACTGGGGCGATGTACCTATTATTGGCACCCCCGCTTTTTCCAAACCACCAGCTAATTTTAACGGAGTCTGTCCACCAAATTGCACTATAACGCCCTGCGGTTTTTCCACAGAAACTATTTCCAATACATCTTCCATTGTCAGGGATTCAAAATACAGTCGATCGGAAATATCAAAATCCGTCGAGACGGTTTCCGGATTACAATTAACCATTATGGACTCAAAGCCAGAATCTCTTGCGGCAAGTGAAGCTTGAACACAGCAATAGTCAAACTCTATTCCTTGCCCTATCCTGTTCGGTCCACCGCCCAAAACCATAATTTTCTCCCTACTGGTCGGAGAGGACTCACATTCTTGTTCGTATGTGGAATACATGTAAGCCGTCGATGTACTAAATTCAGCCGCACAGGAGTCGACCCGTTTATATACCGGATTGACCTGATATTTTTTTCGCAAAGCTCTTATCTTTTCCTCAGAAGTATTCGTTAACTGGCTCAACCGTAGGTCGGAAAAACCCATACGCTTCAACTCTAAGAGAGTATCTTGTTTAATTCCTCCTTTCTCTTCGACAGTCCTCCTTAACGAATTCTCGGCTTTGATTAACTCAGATATCTCATTTAAAAACCATCGATCTATTTTCGACAGTGTGTATAGCTCTTCTACAGAAAGCCCCATTCTCAATGCTTCTGCGACAAACCAAATCCTATGAGCACCCGGCGTAGAAATTTCTCGTCGTAAATCTTCCTCCGGAACCGATCCTTTTTCAGGCTCTGCCCATCCTAACCCAGATACCCCTGTTTCCAGCCCTCTCAGCGCCTTTTGAAAGGACTCTTTAAAAGTTCGTCCTATCGCCATAACTTCTCCGACAGATTTCATCTGCGTCGTAAGCCGATCCTCTGCCTGAGGAAATTTCTCGAATGTAAAACGGGGAACTTTAGTGACCACGTAGTCTAAGGTAGGCTCAAAGGAGGCTGGAGTTTTTCCATCGGTTATTTCATTTGCTAATTCGTCCAACGTGTAACCGACCGCCAATTTAGCGGCAACTTTAGCTATAGGGAAACCAGTCGCTTTAGAGGCGAGTGCCGAAGATCTGGAAACCCTCGGATTCATTTCTATGACTATAAGTCTTCCATTTTCCGGATTTACTGCAAACTGGACATTAGACCCCCCGGTATCGACCCCGATTTCTCTCAAGATCGCAACCGAGGCATTTCGCATCACTTGATATTCCTTATCCGTAAGAGTTTGAGAAGGAGCGACAGTTATAGAGTCGCCCGTATGCACTCCCATGGGATCTAGATTCTCTATCGCGCATACTATGATGCAGTTATCCGCTTTGTCTCTTACAACTTCCATTTCAAACTCTTTCCAGCCCAACAGAGACTCTTCGATCAAGACTTCGTGACTTGGAGAAGTTTCCAATCCCCTAGTACAAATATCTAAGAATTCCTCTCTGTTGTAAGCGATCCCTCCGCCACTACCTCCCAGGGTAAAGGATGGTCGAATTATAACTGGAAAACCAAGTTCCTCGCAGATTACCAATGCTCCATCAATAGTGGTAGCGATTTTAGATTTAGCCGATTCTAATCCGATTGACTCCATGGCAGCGACGAATTTTTTTCTATCCTCTGCCTTTTCGATAGCAGCAGTAGACGCCCCAATTAGCTCTACACCGTACTTCTCCAGAATTCCATTCGCCTCCAATTCTAAGGCACAATTTAGGGCAGTTTGGCCACCCATAGTAGGCAGAATAGCATCTGGTTTTTCATTTTTGATGATCTCCGAAATCGGACCAACAGAAATTGGTTCTATGTAGGTTGCATCAGCCATTTCAGGGTCAGTCATAATCGTTGCCGGATTAGAGTTAACCAACACTATTCTGAATCCTTCCTCTTTTAGAGCCTTACAGGCTTGTGAACCCGAATAATCAAATTCGCACGCTTGACCAATAACTATAGGCCCAGCACCAATGATCATAATTGACTCTATATCGGTTCTTTTACCCATGCTGCTTCACGTGCGCCTCAAAAAAACCTACAAATTGATCAAACAATTCCTTTAGATCATGAGGGCCAGGGCTCGCCTCAGGGTGCCCCTGGAAACCTATAGCCGGAAGATTTTTATGCTTAAAACCTTGAAGTGTTCCATCGAAATTAGAACGGTGCGTGATCTCAAGAATCTGGGGTAAACTTTTTTCCTCTACTATAAAACCATGATTCTGACTAGTGATGAAAATTTTACCCGTCCTTAAATCCCGAACCGGATGATTAGCACCGTGATGACCGAATTTCATCTTCTTGGTACACCCACCAAAAGCTATTGCCATTAATTGATAGCCCAGACAAATTCCGAACATCGGTATAGCGAGTTTAGCTAATTCCCTGATCGCCTCTATAGCGTAATCGCAAGGATCTGGATCCCCAGGACCATTAGAAAAGAAAATCCCATCTGGATTGTGGCTTAGTACCTCGGAGATACCTGTGTTACCCGGCACCACCACCACAGAGCATCCCCTGTCGACAAGAAGTCGAAGAATATTTTCCTTAATACCAAAATCATAGGCAACAACAGTGTACCTCCTCTGTACAATATCAGTCTCCTTCCCCGATAGCCCCGTACTACCCTTCTCCCACACATATGTCGTCTTTGTACTAGCTACAGAAGCCAAATCCTGTCCCGCTAGCGAAGGAGCCCTTTCAGCCCTAGATATTAGAGAATCGACGGGAAGATCAAGTGAGCTAATACAGCCTGATAGAGCGCCTTTGTCCCGAATTATCCTGGTGAGCCGCCTTGTATCAATATCGCTAATAGCAATTATTCCACTCTCTTTCAAATAATTACGTAATGAACCATCTGCCCGCCAACTACTGTGAATAGAGGGCAAATTTTTCACCACCAAGCCAGAGACCTTAATCGAATAAGACTCTTTGTCCCATGAATTCACTCCGGTGTTACCAACATGGGGATACGTTAGCGGGACAATTTGGCGTAGATACGA
>CAZXQY010000085.1:10779-11579 GCA_964642505.1 uncultured Gammaproteobacteria bacterium
CCTTTGCCCATATTTTGTCGGACTCATTATCCTCATTGTTCGTTCCAACATTACCTATATGAGGAAATGTAAAATTTATTATTTGGCCAGCATAAGAAGGATCTGTAATTATTTCTTGGTAACCTGTTATCGAAGTATTGAAGACCACTTCTCCAACGGTAGTACCGGTCGCCCCAATCGACTTCCCAAAAAAAATGCTTCCATCGGAAAGCACAAGAATAGCTGACTCGTCCAATAGTTAAACCTGCGTGAAAAAAGGACGTTAGCCGACAAACTAACGAATCCTTGAATTTCATTCTATTCTACTAAAATTATTTGTAATAGAGAACCTTAGATCCATAGAAGCAACCAGAATCTAATATAGCCAACTCTAACTACCTGCCTAGCTAAAAAGACACCCTATAAGAACCTTCTTTGAATACGTTGGAGCGGAGCACCAAAGGCCTCAGTCCGAGTTCGTAATGCTCGGTGTCAAATTGCCTTCAGACAATTTAATCCGTTTGGATATTTCTACCGCCAATTCAAGGGCCTTCTTACCATCTTCTCCTGTCACTATCGGCAAGCTACCATTGGTGACCGAGCTGACGAAGGCAGCCAATTCTTCGTAAAGCGCATCCGACCTAGGTTTATCTTCATCGAAAACAGGGATCGACTTTTTCGTTTTCTCACCGTCATTAGAGACACAAGAAACATTTACTTCATGAGTAAGATAATTCAATTCATAGATATCACCGTTAGCATGAATTTCGGTATCCCGAACAGTTTCCGATGAAACTCGACTGGCTTGAAGCTCCGCAACT
>CAZXQY010000086.1:0-11529 GCA_964642505.1 uncultured Gammaproteobacteria bacterium
AGTTGGTTAGAGCACCACCTTGACATGGTGGGGGTCGTTGGTTCGAATCCAATCGCGCCTACCAATCGAAATTTTACTAAAGGTTATATTTTAGCCAAGAATTTTTCTTAGCTACCTTTCGCGTTATGTTCTTAAGGGGAACCTATGCCAACAATTACTTTGCCAGATGGAAGTAAAAAACAATTCAATAAAGAATTGTCTGTGCTAGAGATTGCGATGTCTATCAGCAATTCTTTGGCGAAAAAAGCGGTGGCTGGAAGAGTCGACGGCGAGCTGAAAGATTTATGTGTCTTAATAACTGATGACTGTGAAGTAGAAATCATAAAAAAAGATGAAGAAACTGGACTAGATATTGTTAGGCATTCATTTGCTCATTTGGTGGGGCATGCTGTGAAACAGATATATCCCGATGCCAAGATGGCGATTGGACCTGTTATCAAGGATGGTTTCTATTATGACATAGATTTACCTAAAAATTTGAGTGAATCAGATTTAGAAAAAATAGAGTCAAAGATAGAGCATTTGGTTAAACAGAATTATGGTGTGGTGAGAGAGGTTGTAACGGCGGAAAAAGCCGAGGAGGTATTTCGGGAACGAAATGAAGACTACAAGATAGAAATTATAAAAGAGATTCCAGAGGACGAAGTTATTGCGTTATATCATCACCAAGAATATATCGACATGTGTCGAGGACCACATGTACCGAATACAAAATTCTTGCGTCACTTCAAACTTACAAAATTAGCGGGCGCCTATTGGAAAGGGGATTCAAAAAATAAGATGCTTCAGCGTATCTATGGTACAGCCTGGGACACTAAAGCAGATTTGGAGGCCTATGTAGAAAGGATAGAAGAGGCAGAAAAGCGTGATCACAGAAAATTGGGGCGACAACTCGGTTTATTTCATTTCCAAGAAGAAGCTCCTGGCATGGTCTTTTGGCACGAAAAGGGTTGGAGTTTGTTCCGAGCAGTTGAAGAATATATCCGGGATATTTGTTACACCGGTTACCAGGAAGTTCATACTCCTCAAGTTTTGGACAGAACTTTATGGGAGAAGTCTGGGCACTGGGATAAATTTAGGGACATGATTTTTGAGACAAAATCCGAAAATAGGGATTACGCTGTCAAACCAATGAACTGCCCGGCGCATGTGCAAATTTTTAACAATGGATTGCATAGCTATAGAGACCTTCCGATCAGGATTGCTGAATTTGGAGTCGTGCACAGAAACGAGGCAAGCGGAACTTTGCATGGTTTGCTAAGAGCTAGGAGGTTTACGCAAGACGACGCCCATATTTTTTGTGAGGAGTCTAGTTTGCAGGAGGAGGTTAGTGACCTTATTGACCTGACTTTTCGGGTATATAATGACTTTGGATTTGGAGATATTTCTGTGGCCTTGTCCTTACGACCAGAAAAAAGAGTTGGTAGTGATGAGTTATGGGACAAATCTGAAGAAGCCTTAGAAGTAGCTTTAAGAAGTAAGGGGCTGGATTACAAAGTGCAGCCAGGAGAAGGAGCGTTTTATGGGCCAAAAATAGAATTTTCTCTAGAGGATAGCTTGGAGCGAGTTTGGCAGTGCGGGACTATTCAGGTCGATTTTTCTATGCCGGAGAGACTGGGGGCGACTTTCGTAGATAATAATAGTCAGAAACAAGTGCCGGTGATGGTGCATCGAGCCATTGTTGGTTCGATGGAAAGATTTATAGGCATATTGATAGAGGAACATGCTGGTAAAATGCCTGTGTGGCTATCTCCTATTCAGGTTGTTGTCTGCGGAGTAGCCGACAAACACAATAATTATGTCAAGGAAGTTAGCGAATTGATCGGAAAGTTCGGCATTAAAGTGCAACCAGACTTGAGAAACGAGAAGATCGGGTTTAAAATTCGCGACCACACCATTCAGAAAATCCCTTACCTGTTGGTTGCTGGAGATCGGGAAGTAGAAAGGAATTCTATCAGTGTAAGGTATAGAAATGGATCGGATCTTGGTAATATGTCGGTAGAAGAATTCACGTCGATAGTGAAAAAAAAGATTGTTAATCGGAGTCTAGAAGAGGGGGAATAGGGTATAACGCTAGATAACAAAAAGAATCGTGTCAACGGTGAGATAGATGTGGCCCAGGTACAGCTTATAGGAGCGGATGGGGAGAATATAGGAGTCATTGAGACCAATCATGCGATGCAGCAAGCGGAGGAAACGGGACTCGATTTGGTAGAAATAGTGCCGAATGCGGATCCGCCAGTGTGCAGATTGATGAATTTTGGTAAGTTCTTGTTCGATTTGAATAAGAAAAAACATGCAGCTAAACGAAAACAAAAACAGGTCCAGGTGAAAGAAATTAAATTTAGACCTGCAACCGATGAGAGTGATTACCAGATTAAACTGCGCAGTTTGAAAAAATTCCTAGATAATGGAGATAAAGTTAAGGTGACCCTAAGATTTAGAGGAAGAGAGATGGCCCATCAGGAGTTAGGTGCGGACATGCTAAAACGAGTAGAAGGCGACCTTGAGGAGGTCGGACAGGTAGAACAGTTTCCTAAGTTGGAGGGTCGCCAAATGGTTATGGTGATTGCTCCTAGAAAAAGTTAAAACTGCAGGAGTTAAATTCATGCCTAAAATTAAATCAAATCGCGGCGCCGCGAAAAGGTTTTCAAAGACCGGTACCGGTAGGATAAAACGGCGCCAGTCGTTCAAAAACCACATATTGACTAAAAAAAGTGCAAAACGGAAAAGGCATTTAAGAAGCGGCGAGTTGATAGCTAGATCGGATGAAGCATCAGTACGGAAGATGCTACCCCAGTTGTAGGAACATCAAGGAAATAAAGTAATGGCCAGAGTAAAACGCGGAGTACAAGCCCACGCCAGGCACAAGAAGGTGATAAGGCAAGCTAGGGGTTATAGTGGCCGAAGAAAAAATGTTTATAGAGTAGCTAAACAGGCAGTAATAAAAGCAGGGCAGTATGCGTATCGTGATAGGCGACAAAGGAAGCGCCAGTTTAGGGCGCTATGGGTTGTGCGGATAAATGCTGCGGCCAGGCTATTTGGTTTAAGTTACTCTCAATTCATTCACGGACTGAAGCTGGCTAAAGTAGAGGTGGATCGTAAAATGCTGGCCGACCTAGCAGTGAACGATATTGCGACCTTTGAGGCAATAGCTGAAAAAGCTAAATCTGAGTTGGCAGAATAATCGTTGCCACCCCATAACTTGCGAAAAAATTTATTGTTGAAAGGGGGATGCTAGGTATCCCCCTTTGTCGTTATATAGGCGTAAAAAGATGGCTCCAGATATTAAAGAAATTCGTAGTGAAGCGTTAGATCTCGTTAAATCTGTTGACTCTTTAGAAGCATTGGAAGGCTTGAGGATTAATTACCTTGGCAAAAAGGGTGTGATAACTGAGTTACTAAAAAGCTTGGGTTCTCTTCCTCCGGATCAACGGCCGCTAGCTGGTAAGGACGTTAATTCCGTCAAGAAGACAGTTGCTGCAGAAATCGAATTGCGGCGACGATCTTTGCAGGAACTGTCTTTGACTGAGAAGCTAGATGAAGAATCTATAGACATCACTTTACCGGGCCGTAATTATTTGCCGGTAGGTGCTGCTCACCCAATCACCTTAATCATGGAAAGAATTCAGGATATTTTCGGAAACTCGGGATTTTCGCCTGTTTCAGGCCCTGAAATTGAGACGGATTATTATAACTTCGAGGCTCTAAATATTCCCCTTCACCATCCTGCGCGGGCAATGCACGATACTTTCTATGTAGAGGGCGGGTCGTTGCTGCGGACTCATACTTCTCCGGTCCAAATCAGATGGATGGAACTAAACAAGCCTCCCATTAGGGTGATCGCGCCAGGTAGGGTCTATCGATGTGATTATGACCAAACTCATTCGCCGATGTTCCATCAAGTTGAAGGTCTACTTGTCGATGTAGACGTGAATATGTCCCATTTGAAAGGCCTTCTCGATCATTTTCTTAAGTCTTTTTTTCAAAGAGATAATATCGAGATCAGATATCGCCCTTCTTATTTTCCTTTCACCGAACCATCTATGGAAGTGGATATTAAGTTGCCTTCAAGCCATGGGATTAGTAATTGGCTTGAAGTTATGGGTTGTGGCTTGGTACATCCGAAGGTTTTGTCGAATGTTAGAATAGATCATGACAAATACAGTGGGTTTGCTTTTGGACTAGGCGTCGAAAGATTGGCTATGTTGTATTATGGAATATCAGATCTTCGACAATTTTTCGTTAACGACATGCAGTTTGTCGAGCAATTCGGTAATTAAGGCGTGTAAATAATGAAAATCAGCGAAAAATGGTTGCGAGAATTTTCATTAACTGAATTGTCTCGAAAAGAGATCAGTGAACGGTTGACTATGCTTGGTTTAGAGGTGGATTCAGTGTCGCCGGTTTCTTCCATGGATTTGAGTGGTATAGTTCTTGGGAAAATTGTCGGATTGGAGAATCATAAAGATTCGACGAATCTGAAGATATGTCAGGTTGATGTCGGTAATAGCAACCCAGTAACGGTAGTTTGTGGTGCTCCGAAGATAGTTGAAGGCTCGCTAGTAGCATATGCTCCGATCGGAAGTAATCTCGGTCGAGTAGAAATTAAAAAAAGGAAGTTTAGAGGCGTCGAATCTGATGGCATGCTGTGCTCCCGAGAGGACCTCGGGTTGGAGGAGAAATCGGATGAGTTGCTCACCATTCCAGTGAATTGTGCGAGTGAGGGTCAGCTTCTAGAGGAGGTTCTCGGACTACCAGATTTCGTATTTGATTTCGATCTCACACCTAACAGGGGTGACTGTTTTTCGGTTTTGGGTATATCGCGAGAGCTATCGTGTCTGGGCGGAGAGATGCGATTTCCTGAGATAAATCCTGCTGAGATTTCTTTGGATGAAACCTTGTCTGTTGAAATAGAATCTTTAGAGTGCTGCCCAATATATGCAGGAAGAGTGATACGCGATGTTTGTAATACAGTCGAAACTCCAGTCTATATTTCAGAGCGTTTATCACGCTCTGGAGTCAGGCCGATAAATCCAGTTGTAGATATCACCAATTATGTGATGCTTGAAATAGGCCAACCTATGCACGCGTTCGACTATTTAAAAATAGACGGAGGAATTGTTGTCAGAAAGGCGAGAAACAAAGAAAGATTAGAATTATTAGATGGTCGGATTATAGAATTACCAACTGAGGCTTTGGTTATAGCCGATCATTTAAAGCCCATCGCCCTTGCCGGCGTCATGGGAGGAATATTCACCGGAGTCTTAGAAAATAGCACCGATGTTTTTTTGGAAGCCGCCTACTTCGACCCGATTGGTTTAGCCGGTGTTGCACGGAAATTCGGATTGCAAACTGACGCTTCCACCCGGTTTGAAAGAGGAGTAGACCCTAATTTACATAAAATTGCTATAGAGCGAGCTACGCACCTGATTTGCGAAGCCTGCGGAGGCCGACCGGGTCCGATTGTGATTACTGGATCGAGCCATGAGACTCAGTCGAAAGAGACCGTTCAATTTCGTCCCGAATCGGTCAATAAAAGGCTTGGTACTAATTTGTCAGAAGAGGACATATTAGAAACTCTTAGATCACTTCAATTCGAAGTAAATAATAAATCTGCCGGTCCGTGGGAAGTGTGTGTGCCGAGCTTTAGGTTTGATATTGGTGCAGAAGTAGATCTCCTCGAGGAAGTGGCTCGTGTTACTGGATACGACAACATCCCGGCCGAATTACCTCAGTTCCAGGCCCGACCTAGTCTGCACTCTGATGAACTGAAAACGAAAGATGCACTCAGGCAAGGGTTCGTTTGGCGGTCCTACACCGAGGTGGTGACTTATAGTTTCGTCTCCAGTGATAAGGGTAGATTGTTGGGTAATGATGATTTGGTCGTGCTTACCAATCCTATATCCAGCGAAATGGAGGTTATGCGCCCCAATTTATTGTCTAGTCTTGTTTATCCGATGATCCATAATTTTCATCGACAAAAAGATGAACTTAGACTGTTCGAAATAGGGAAGGTTTTTAGGAGGGAAGGTAATAAAATAGTAGAGGAATTACACGCGGGATGCTTGCGTTTTGGACCGTTGTTCGAAAAACAATGGGACTTAAAACCCAAAGAGTCGGATTTTTTTGATATCAAGGGCGATATGAATTCGATTTTGTCACCCATTTTCGAGATCGAGTTAGAGGTTACTGCTAGTGGTTTGAAAGGTTTACACCCCGGTCAAAGTGCTAGTGTTTTCTCCAACGGGGTGCAGATAGGTCTTTTGGGAGCCTTGCATCCAGGTTTAGTTAGAAAGCTAGGTTTAATGGGAGAAGTTCTATTTTTCGAGGTAAACCTCGACGTTATAAGACCTGCTAAGCCTAAAGAGTTTAGGCCAATTTCAAAATTCCCTAGTGTGATGCGGGATATTTCGATTGTAGTGGACGAAAATGTGTCTGCCCAAAATTGCCTATCAATTATACGAAATCTTGACCTCCCTATTTTGAGAGACTTACAGTTATTTGACCTATATAGAGGGCAAGGTATTGATTCATTGAAAAAAAGTTTTTCTATAGGCTTGATTTTTCAGTCGTCATGGAGCACTCTTACGGATGAAGAAGTTGATAACACTGTGGGCGTTATATTGAAATCTCTGGAAAAAGAAATTGGCGCAATCTTAAGGAAGTGAAGAGATGGCTTTGACCAAGGCGAAGTTAGCAGAAACTCTCTTTGAACAGCTAGGCTTAAATAAGCGCGAGGCTAAGGATTTAGTTGAGGGCTTTTTTGAAAATTTAAGGTTGTCGTTAGAGTCAGGCGAGCAAGTGAAACTATCAGGTTTTGGGAATTTTGATTTGAGAGATAAAAACGAACGGCCAGGTCGGAACCCTAAAACCGGGGAAGAAATCCCCATTAGTGCTAGAAGAGTAGTGACTTTCAAGCCAGGTCAGAAACTAAAGTCTAGGGTTGACATGTTTACAGCTAAAAGAATGGTTGAGTAGAAAATGTTAGAACCAACGAATAATAGTGAGCTACCCACGATACCTGGGAAACGCTACTTTACTATAGGTGAAGTAAGCGAACTTTGCGCTGTCAAACCTCACGTTCTAAGGTACTGGGAGCAAGAATTTCCCCACTTAAAACCAGTTAAGAGAAGAGGTAACAGAAGATATTATCAGAGACCAGACGTTATATTGATTCGCCAAATTCGAAGTTTATTGTATGAGGATGGTTTCACCATTGGTGGTGCAAGGCAACAATTGTCGGGTGATGAAATAAAATCCGATAGTAGTCTGAGTAAGCAGATAGTTAAACAAATGCGTGAGGAACTAGAAGACGTCCTCGCCCTACTGAAGACCTAAGTAGCCGTTCCCAATCCGGGGAAGGTTAGCCGGCTATACTTAATCGGTTGGAGAGATCATCTCCGCAATAATTTTCTTGTTGTCGACTATGGCTTCGTGATTTTCTTCGATGCCATCGCGTCGAGACAAAATCGAATCGCTGTTCTCTTGGATTATCTGTCTATGCGTGGCTACGGCATCATAAATAGACTCTATTCTGTCGGAATTAGACAAAGCTATTTCTGTTAATTCCCTGATTCTCTCGGCATTGGATGCAACTACTTCTGCATTACTTTCCGGAGAGGCTTCTTCCGGAGCTATATCTCCTTCTAAAAGATTTTTATTCGCATCTATCTCGTGAGAATTGAAGGTTTTGATAAGTTCATTGGCCTCTAGGATACGTTCATTTACGCTTATCAGAACTTCGTTAACATTTAGTAAATCTTCGTTAACGGCAAGCACGGTTTCGTTTAATTTGGCCCGATGATCCAAGAAATCGACCTTCGCCTTATTGATCTGAGCTTCTCTGAAATTGACTTGTGCTGGGTTATTCGCATCAAGGTCTACATTTTCGAGTATTGCGATTCTGTTTTCAAAGATATCGTCCGTGTTTTGATTCGCAAGTTGCCTATTTCCAACGAAAGCAGCGACATAGTTCTTGAGGATCAGATAACGATTCTCTTCGATATTGGATCGGGTAGCGTAGGCACGAGCTTTGTTGACCATCACTTGCCCTTCTAGCTCAAATAATGCCCGTCTGTTTTTTTTAATTCCCTTAAGGTTTTCTTCGCTAGTACTCATTATAATATCCTTATACATGCCTCAAAGACTTCTAAATCGATACTTGCTGTTATACGTGACAATTGAGTTAAAATACAGCGCAAACTGTATATTAGTCGCATATAGTTTAAATAAACGTCGACAGTAGCTATTTTCTTTTTGATATCGAGGTTATTATCTGGCATCGGTTGCGGTCGGGGCGTAGCGCAGCTTGGTAGCGCACCTCAATGGGGTTGAGGGGGTCGTTGGTTCAAATCCAATCGCCCCGACCATAAAATTTATTGGCAATTAGTCGTTTTTGAAGCAAAGTAAAGATGCACAACAGATTCAGTCGGTTTATCGAGACTACGAGTGGAAGCTAAAGATATGGACAATAAAATTGGTATTCCGTTATTCTTAATGATGTGGTTCCTTAGTGTTCCAAATGTAGCGGCCGGGTTCGAGAGAGTCGGGGCCCTGTGTTTTGAGATGGGGGCAGAAGTGGCCTATTATTTCATTAAGGGTAAGGTCATTCGATATTCAGCTTTCCACGCATTCAATCCTCCTACTAAACTGCAGAAGCAGTTGTATGGGGATTACTCCGTCAAAGGAAACCTGATTGAATGGCGGGACGAAAAAACTAAAGTATTTTTTTCCTACGATACTCGTTCTAAGAAAGTAGCGACGAATAAGAAATGGAATGTGGCTTCGCGTTGTGAAGAAGTTAGTTTGGCGCAGATTAAAGAACATTTTCTCCCGATTTTGGAGAGAAATCGGTCTTTAAAAAAATAGCCTCTTTCAAGGTAGCCAGGTAAAAAGAAATATCTAGAAGGCCGTATGTTGATCGAAAAGAGTTTTTGTTGCTGCTATTGTGGGGAGTTGATTTCCTTTGTTCTAGATCTTTCCTCTGATTGTAAAAATTCAGTGGAGGACTGCGAAGTCTGTTGTGGGCCTATAGAATTTAGTTACTCTGTTTGCGAAAATGAACTAGTATCGTTCGACGTGGAAAGGCAGGATTAGTTAGTTGGTTAGGAAACTAGTTTTTATTATTATGTTCAAGGTATGGTAGATGTGTGGAATAGTGGGAATGGTCGGTGAGAGAGAATCTTCGCCTATCCTTATAGAGGGATTGAAGCGGCTTGAATATCGAGGTTATGATTCAGCGGGGATCGCTGTCATCGACAAGAATCGGTCAATTAGTTGTACTAAGGTGTTAGGCAAAGTAGAGATCCTGGCGAGCGCGCTTCAAAATTCCCCTTGTAACGGAGGGACGGGTATTGCCCATACTAGATGGGCAACACACGGTAAACCCTCGGAGTTAAATGCCCACCCGCACTTAATGAAAGAATCTTTAGCACTCGTTCATAACGGAATCATAGAAAATCATCAAGAATTAAAAGAAGCCCTTGTGTCTGAGGGCTACACTTTTAGGTCTCAAACTGATAGCGAAGTATTAGCTGGCCTTATAACCCGCTCTTTGGACCAAGGAAAATCACTTTTGGGAGCTGTTTCGGAAAATGTAAGAAAACTGGAGGGAGCATATACCTTTTGCGTTATTTCAAAGCTGGAAAAAGATACTTTAATTGTCGCCCGGCAAGGTAGCCCGGCGGTGATTGGTTTAGGAATTGGAGAAAATTTTGTGGCTTCCGACGTGTTCGCCCTTTTGCCGGTAACTCAACGTTTTATCTTTCTCAATGATGGAGATATAGCAGTTGTGACGAAAGAAGACGTAAGCGTTTTCGATGTTGATGGGAATACTGTCGAGCGAAAAGAACGAATTTCCGAGTCAACGGCGGAGATTTCTGAAAAAGATGGTTATAGGCATTACATGTTAAAGGAGATATTTGAACAGCCGAAGGCTGTTAATGCGGCATTGGATTCACAGCTAGGGGATGCACTGACTATCTCTGATACGATCACCGTACAAGAAGAAAAGTTTCTGAAGTCAGTAGAAGCCATTACAATAGTTGCTTGTGGGACCAGTTACCATGCGGGGCTAGTCGCTAAATATTGGATTGAAGAACTAGCGGGTGTTCCTTGTTCAGTAGAAGTAGCTAGCGAATTCCGATACCGATTGCCAGCAATATTACCCAAAACACTTTTTATAGCAATATCACAGTCTGGGGAGACGGCCGATAGTTTGGCTGGACTGAGAGCTGCTTTGGACTTGGATTATATAAATCATTTGGCAATTTGCAATGTTGCGGAAAGCTCACTTACCCGGGAATCTGGGATGACTATATTAACTAAGGCTGGACCGGAAATTGGTGTGGCATCTACGAAAGCTTTTACAACTCAACTAGCCTCTTTGCTGGTGCTGGCGGTCAAATTAGCGGTTTTGAAACATGGTGAAAGTGATGGGCTTTCTACGATTTTTTCGGAAATTAAATTGTTGCCGGGGAAAATAGACACCATTTTGGCGCTTGATCACCAGATAGCTGAGCTAGCTGACTCTTTCTTGAATGACGAGCATGCTCTTTTTCTGGGGCGAGGGACTATGTATCCAATAGCGATGGAGGGAGCGCTGAAATTAAAGGAAATATCGTATATCCACGCTGAAGCCTACCCTGCTGGAGAACTAAAACATGGGCCTCTCGCCTTAATTGACGAAAAAATGCCAGTGGTCGTTGTAGCGCCTAATGATAGGGTTGTGGATAAGCTACGCTCTAACCTAGAGGAGGTTAAAGCGAGGGGCGGACGTTTTATAATATTTTCTGATTCCGGTTTGGGCGATTGGGAAGATTTGGACATGATTCGGATGCCTTCTGTACCAGAGGTTTTGGCTCCTATCTGCTACACGATCCCTCTGCAGCTTTTTGCTTATCATGTGGCAGTGTTGAAAGGATCCGACGTCGATCAACCAAGAAATCTGGCGAAATCAGTCACGGTAGAATAGTGGTGTGATGACGCACTTTTTCCTCTTGGAATAGAGGAAATAGTTCCCATTAATTCCTCTTTCCCTTTCTTAACCTTGTAACCCTTGCGTTTGTCATCTGGGTCTTTGTACTTGAGGGAGTCTTTTACCAAAGGAAGTCTGAATTTTATTGTTACGAGGTGTTCGTTCTTCTCTTGGTCAAAACCAATGTTAATCTTATCGACAAATTGATTTATCGCATCTCGAATTTCATCCTTCGAGAACTTTTCCCATTCTAAATAGTTTTCATGATATTTGGACAACCAATCTATCCACGAGTTCTCTTGTTCAAGTTTGGTGATTTTTTGTCTCGACCGGTCTAGTTTATTCTTTGCGTCTTTGAACTTCTCGATGACCTTTCCTTTGATTTGTTCTGATAACTCTTTGTCATCGATATCCCCTACGAGGATATTTGATTCATTCTCTGCAAGAGAAGAACGTAGTTGTTGGACTTGTTTTTCTAGTTGAGTCCTTCTCGTTTTCTCTACCCTGATGAGTCTTTGGTGTTCATAACTGTCTTTGTTTCCAACCTGTTT
>CAZXQY010000087.1:0-11066 GCA_964642505.1 uncultured Gammaproteobacteria bacterium
CCCTGATTGGCATCCTTTGAAACCCCCTGATTGGCATCCTTTGAAACCCCCTGATCAGAGAATACTATGGTTTTTTCGAGCACCCCACCATCAAGATCGGATTGACTTGGGACATTTTCTCGACCAGTCAACAGCCGGCTTCCATCGTCAGAAGCCCCAGCATTTTTCCCCCGATTCGTGTTTTCTAGACCAGACATCGTGTTGTTGACTACCCCAATTAATCCTTTTGGATCAATCCCCTGAAGCTCGGCAAAGGCCTTTACCTCATCTTCCGTTGGATTCTCCCCTCCCACGATAATTGACCTTCCACCCTTTAGGAACTGTTTATGGGTTTCAGAGGAAGCTACTATATCGGCAATTTCAGGCTGGCCTACCGGAGGCTCCTTGCCGTTTGCATCCTTTATTGCCGCTGATTGCTCCTTAAATGCAGACACGAAATGAGATTCAAACTTTGATTTATCCCCATCGCCAATGGTGATTTTCGGATTTTTCGCCTCATTTAATTGCGGATTTCTACCTAATGTTAGAATTATATTCTCTTTCACGCCAAAACCTTTGCTATAAATTTGAACTGATTAAGTTCATGTATCAGCAAACAGCATGCCAACTTCAAACCAGGACACGCGACAAGCTATTGGGGAAGGAGACTTAGGTCACTTCCAGTTATATTGGAGGGTGGCACTTTCTTCTGTGCTCCGAGTTTCTTTCGCACTTTCCTGTTGCCTAATATTCGTTTTTTCTCTCTCTACCAAACTCTCAAATTTCAATTTTTCACTTTCAGAATTGATCAACTCTTGGCGGGCCTCAGAAAACGCTTCGTCAGCCACTGTTAACTCAACCTCAGAACGGGCAAGCAGCTCTTGGATTTGAACGATAAATTGCCGGTACGAACCAGCTTCAGATAAATTATGAGGGCGAGTTTGTATTTCTGATAACCTTCCGTGATATTCAGCTATCAAATCCGCTAATTTTCGCTTTTGTGCGGCCGCCCGGTCTCTTCTACCTCTTAGTTCTTGTACTCTGACACGGATTTTCTTAACCTCCATATCAGTCTTAGTCAATAATACGTCCCAAACTGTTTCCATAATTAGATTCCCACTAGACTGTGCATTTGATTCTGACTGTCCTCTAACGGGCAAGACTCGCCACTGTTTTGCCTCAAAAAGGCCTCCATTCCAGCTCTTAGGCGAATGGCTTCGTCTACGTCTGCGTTCGTCCCATGCTCGTAAGCTCCCACTTGAATCAGATCTTGATTCTTCTGGTAGAGAGACCACAACCGCCTGAACCGGTTGGCAGTTTTTAATTTTTCGGAATCCACTATCGACGGCATTACTCGAGAAACCGAACCTGTCAGGTCGATCGCCGGATAATGTGCGACATCCGCCAAAGAACGAGAAAGCATGACCTGACCGTCAAGGGAAGCCCTCGCTATATCGACGATAGGATCTGATTCATCGTCATTTTCTGCAAGGACTGTATAGAACGCTGTTATCGAACCGAAGCCATGCCTGCCAACCCCAGCCCTCTCGATTAATTGAGGTAACAACGCAAAAACAGAGGGCGGATAACCCTTTGCGGTAGGTGGCTCCCCAACCGCCAAACCGATTTCTCGTTGGGCATGCGCGACTCTCGTTAGGCTATCCAACAAAAGCAAAACATTTTTGCCTTTATCCCTGAAGTATTCAGCTACGAGGTGGGCTAATTTAGTAGCCTTCAAGCGAACAACCGGAGAAATGTTCGCAGGTGCTGCTATCACCACCGATTTTGCTAGACCCTCTGCTCCTAAAGTTTCACTGATGAATTCCTGTACTTCCCTGCCACGTTCCCCAATCAAACCTATTACCACAACATCTGCCTCGGTATTCCTGGTTAGCATTCCGAGAAGCACACTCTTTCCTACCCCCGAACCAGCTATCAGGCCCAAGCGTTGTCCTCTTCCGACAGTCAAACAACTATTAATTGCCTTTATTCCAGTGTCTAAGGCTCGATCAATGCCGGCTCTTTCCATCGGATTGATAGGTCGACCTTCGTAGCTTAAGTAATCCTTACCAAGAAGCTCACCCTTAGCATCTATCGGATGACCAAGACCGTCCAGTACTCGTCCCAGCAAGTCATCTCCTAGCAAAACCTTCGCATGATTAGCTCGAACACGCACTCTGGCTCCAGGCCCCACTCCCTTCGGTTCACCGAAAGGCATTAAAAATATTGTATCGTCTTGAAAACCCACCACTTCGGCTCCGATATAATTATGGTCTCCGGAGCATTCCACCTCGCAGAAAGCACCTAGAGGCGCCACCATCCCTTTTGCTTCTAAGGTGAGACCTACCACCCGAACCAACTTCCCACTACTAACGGGAGTTGGAACTTTTAATCGTTTGATATCCGCATTCACCTGTTCAGAAAACAAACTATCCATTAGGATCTCTCACCCTCTTCCTCGACTCCGGATGTTGCATCCAATTGATTATCGGTTTGGATCTCTGGCTCGTTTATTGCCTTCAGACCGAGTTGATCCACCGGTTCAGTGTTATCTGCGACTTGGGTGGCCTCTAGAGCAGTAGACGCTCCCTCGGCTTCAAGAGTCGTTATGAGTTCCCCTTCTAATACTTCCTTTCCTTTCTCCTCCTCAACTGACGAACCAACAGGGTTCTCTTTGTGCCCACTCGCTCGCCATCCATCAGATTGGTTTAACACCAAGTCTGATAAAGAAGACAATCTATTTTCTATGAGATCCTCAATCGCACTGTCTTCAACCGATAAGCGTACACTTCCTGCCATAAGCTCTGGGTCCTCCCTCAATTCGAGCTGATCATCTAACAAAGCGACCTCTTCGTAACGTTCTTTATCCTCTGGATTAAGCCAAACGACTATAACGCCTTTGCTGTTCTTTTCGACGAGATTCAGCGCTTCATGGACCAACCTTTCTATAGCTATGCCCGAAAGCGATAACTCTCCACGTACTAGATGGTTAGCTAAATGCACCGACAATTTCTTGACCGGTTCAAAATATCGACTTTTATCGCCGTCGGCAGCCCTCAAATCTTTTAGAAACTGTTTCAAAGATTGAACGGAACTCTCCCACTCTTCCTTAGCCTCGTTCATACCTTTTGCTAATCCCTCTTTAACACCATCTTCTCGCGCCTGCTCAATTCTTTTCTTAAACACCTCAGATTCTTCGATCATCCTATGATAATCTTCTTCTGTCAGACTATCTGGAAGAAAGGTCTCCGGCCCCTCGGGAGATTCTAGTTCTTCCGACTCTTCTTCCGAAGAATCAGGAACGTTCTCTTCAAGATTTGAATGAATCTCTAACGGTTCGTTAGTCGTGTCATCTAATTCATTGGTCAGCTCGTAAGAAGTCAAAGAGAAATTCTTGTTGTCTATTGAATCAACATTTTTTTGCATTGGGCTTGAAGCGAAGGCCTTTGCTTTCTTACCCGCTTCAAGTAGATCGTTGAGTCGCCAAGTCACCGGGTTAGAATCAGACAAAATCGTCACCTCGCCCAGCTAACACTAGATCTCCAGAATCCGATAGCTTCCGAGCAATGCGCATGATCGCCTTCTGCGCATCCTCTACGTCGGTGATACGAATTGGACCCTTAGCTTCCATATCGTCAAGGAACATGATTTTAGCCCTTTGAGACATATTACTTAAGAATTTATCTTTAACCTCCTCATGAGCGCCTTTAAGAGCGGTCATCAGCATATCCGGTTCAACGTTCCGCATAAGCACTTGAACTGCTCTGTTATCAACAGCCGAAAGGTTTTCAAAGGTAAACATATTGTCTTGCACCTTGAGTGCAAGCTCTTCATCTATATCTGACAAGCCACTTAGAATAGAGGTCTCTAAATCCACTTTGGTAAAGTTCATAATCTTAGCCGCAGCCATAATGCCCCCGAAACTCGAAGATTTCGCAGAAGAACTGTTCGAGAATTGTTGCTTCATAATACCCTCTAGCTCCTCCATCGCAGAAGGTTGTACCGTCTCCAGACTTGCCACTCGTTGGATAACTTCTGGTCGAGACTCTTCGGGAAGAAAGTTCAGCACATCAGCTGCTACATCATATTCCACCACCGATAGAATAATCGCTATAACTTGAGGGTGTTCTCCTCTAATCATCTCTGCAATGGCGCGTGCGTCCATCCATCGCAAAATTTCTAGTCCCTTACTGCTGGACCCCGGCATAATCCGTCCCAAAACGCTTGAAGCTTTGTCTTCGCCTAGTGCTCGGTTAAGCACACTTTCTACATAGTCGCTTGTTCCGAGACCCAAATTGGTCTGTTTTTTAATAGTAGCAACGAAATCGTCTAGGACAATGTTGACGGCTTCTTGAGACAAGTCTGCCACACCAACCATCGCTGCTCCAAGACCTTGCACCTCTTTAGGATCTAAAAACCTGATGATGTCTGCCGCTTGTTGCTCTCCCAGTAAAAGCATTATCACGGCAGCTCTATCTACATTAGTTATCGTTTCTAGCTCAAGCCTCAATGCTTCTGGCATTGGTGCCTCTTCCGCCGGAAGAGCTGCCTCAGTCGTATTTGTCGCTTCCTCTGCCATCATAAACTCCTAAACAGTATTCTTTATACAGGTACTAGCTTCGAATCATTTTCTTCAAGACGTTGGCTACTCTTCCTGCATCCTCAGCCACTAACAACCTAACAAGAGCTACTTTATCATCATAGGTATTGGCTGTGTCTAACATATCCGCTGATATTGTAGATTTCTTTGGTTTCAATTTAGCTTTAATATCCTCTAGAGACTCTTCGTCACCTAACTCGATCAATTCTAGCTCTTCGTCACTCAGTTCCCCATCCTTAAACCTCGTTGCCAAATCGTCATCTTCTTCAGTCAATTCTGGCTCCGGCAGATAAGATTTAACGATTGGTCTGATAACAGCCAACACGACCGCTATGAAAGCAAGAACCAACGTTAAACTTTTTATAACGTCTAGCAACTGCTCATTTTCATACCACTTTAATATTGTAACGACTTCTTTCTTAGGCTCGAACTTAGTCGCGATAACCGTCACAACATCACCACGTTTTTCGTTAAACCCGATTACACCCTTGACAAGGCTAGTCAGACGTTCGACTTCCTCTTGCTTAGCAGCCTCATCTGCACCTGCCGTTTGACTACCATCTTGTTCGTTACCTCCCTCTTCAATGGGGGCATCCGTTACACCTTCTTTTCTATTTTTTGCGAGGAGAAGTTCTTCGTTAACTACAACTGCGACCGACACCCTCTCTATAGAACCGACTTGATTCTTGACATGCCTAACTGACCGATCGATCTCATAATTACGCGTCGTCTTACTGCTGGTTACACCTTTAGCATCAGTTTCCCCAGGCGCACCTGTTTGTCCTTCCAATTCCGTCCCGGCGTCAGGTGGAGCTGTGTTGGTCATAGCTCCAGGCACACCGATTGCGTCTTTGGATGAATCTCTTCTAATAGTAGTTGATTCCGATCGCGGTTTCGGCCCGTTATCATTACTATCGTATTCTTCAAAGGTTGATTCAACTTGAGTAAAGTCCAGTTGCACATCGACTTCGGCTCTTAAGTTATCTTCTCCCACAATAGGACTCAGCAACGCGTCAATGCGGGTACGATATGTGTCTTCCATTATCCGCTTTTGTTCAATTTGTATGCTGCTCATCTGCATTCCGGGGAGTCGATTGGTATCCGTTAGTAGGTTCCCTCTTTGGTCGACCACCACGACACTTTCGGCCGCCATATGCGGGACACTTGAAGAAATCATGTGAACTATTGCCTCAACCTGACTACTCGAAACAACTCGGCCAGAATGCGGCGTGACCACAACCGACGCCTTAGCCGGGGTTCTATTCCTTACGAACGCACTTTCTTTAGTAGTTGCCAGATGGACACGGGCCGTTTTTATGCTTGCAATCTGCATAATGCTACGTGCAAGTTCCTGCTCCATGGCTGACACATATCTTACCTGCTCCATAAATTGGCTGGTCGTCATCGAACTTTCTTCACTTAAATTATCGACGCCTCCTTGAGTGGCACCTTGCGGCAGACCTCTTGAAGCCAGAAAGATACGAGCTTGATGGTAACGTTTTGTAGGAACTTTTAGATCTCCTGTCGCAGAATCGATTTTTGCATCGAAATCGGCAGAAAGGAGGGCTTCGTACGATGCTTGTCGATCGGCTTCCACCATACCTGGATAGAGGCTGCGAAAGCTTCCACTATCCATCCACAAATAGCTCACGGCAAAAACCGCAATCGTGAGCACAACGATAATAGCTGGGAAAGCCTTTCTAACGGCGGGTTGTTGAAATATTTCGGGAATACTCGGGAGACCTCCAGCATCAACTTCGCCGACTCCGCCCGAAGGTACCCCTCCTGAAGGGTTAGTCAGCGCCCCTGGCTGCCCATCATCTAGGTTATCGTCTGGATTTCCTGCTGGTAAGTTTACGTCTGTTGGATTAACTGCTATTGCCATTTTTTATTGCTCTCAAAATCATTAGACGGGCATATTCATTATTTCTTCGTAAGCTTTGAGTACTTTATTCCGCACTTGGACTGTGGCTTCAAAGGCAAGAGAAGATTTCTGCATACTTAGCACTACGTCTGGTAATGACTTGCTCCCCCCTAACTCATAGGCCGTTTTCTGAGCCGAAGACGCCTGTTGCAAACTATTCACCTGATCGACGGCACCCTTTACAGCGTTAGCGAAACTAGGACCCGATTGTTGATCACCTTCTATCCGAGCCCCAGACGGCAAATTTACGCCCTGCTGCGCCTGCGACTCATATTGTCGAATTTGACCTAAAAGGGAATTGACGTTGTTCAAATGAGTTGAATCGACCATTTTGAAATCCTCAAATAGCGTAAGCGTGAGTCAGATTAATACCTTCTTCACGTAATTTCTGAATCTTGTGCCGGAGAGTTCTGGGACTGATACCCAATCGTTCGGCAGCTTCTTTGCGATTTTTCGTGCTATTGATAGCAGCAATAATCGCCTGACATTCACTGTTCCTCACAGCATTACTTAGATCGTGAACTCTAGCTGCTTCCTTCGGAGAGCTAGTAATCTGATCTTTTATTAGATTGTAAGCTCCCTCAGAATATGTGCCTTGCCCATTCTCTTCTGGAGATTGGGTAAAAAGAACCGAATTCGGACGAATTTCAACAGCAGGAGCAGCCTCATCAAAGTCGTCGAATATGAGATGGTCTTCGTCAATATCGGTTTGATGCGCCAAAACCAGTGCCCTTGAAATTACGTTCTCTAATTCCCTGACATTCCCAGGCCAGTGATGTCCCAACAACTTACGCTGCGCAGACAATGTCACTTCCTTGCTCAGTCGGTCCTTATTGTTATTTTGTATAAACTGATTCACCAGCGGCATTATGTCTAAAGGACGTTCCCTTAGCGGTGGAATTGCTAGTCTGAATGCGCTGAGTCTAAAATATAAGTCTTCTCGGAAATCGCGAGTCGCTATTGATTTTTTCAGATCACAGTTGGTAGCTGCAATTACCCTAATATCCAAATCAATAGTCCTTTGCCCACCCAACCTAACCACATTTCTTTCTTGTAGTACCCGTAATAGCTTCGCCTGAAGGTTATAGGACATATCACCAATTTCATCCAAAAATACGGTTCCTCCATTAGCTTGCTCGAACAATCCACTCTGGGCTTTAGAGGCGCCTGTAAACGACCCCTTCTCGTGTCCAAAAAGCATATCTTCAACCAAGTTTTCGGGCATTGCCGCGCAATTTATTGCCACAAAAGGCCCTGAATGACGAGCCGAAGACTCATGTAATAATCTGGCTACCACTTCTTTTCCTGCGCCTGTTGGTCCAGTCAACAAGACTGAAACATCTGACTGAGCCACTCGTTCGGTAAGCGCTAGTAAATTTCTGCTTAGAGGATCGACGAATACAAAGGCTTTGTCGTCCTTATTGGATTCGTGTTCTTCAATCCGGGTGGTTGGATTACATCGTTTTTCTGTGTCAAGGGAATGACCCGGTCGAATAGCTTCTAACCGAGTCGTCCATACTGCCGCCCTCATCTCTTCCGCTGCTATCACCGTGGCGATTCCCTTATCCATAGCACTCACCGCTAGGTCAAACGATTGCCTCGGAACTCTCGCAATCACCGCCGGTTCCGAGTTAAAACTGGACCCGATTGCCCTCAAGTCGTCTATCGACGTCGTATTATCAGATAAGCGGATAACAAAAATATCCGCAGAAATTTGCGAACTGCTCAATTCATCTATCGATCGCACGCAGGATAAGGTCATGTCCAGACCTTCGATCGCTTGCTCTAGGGCTCGATCGATTTCTTCGAGAGGGTCTATCCACGTTACCCGAATGTTATTAGTTTCGTTCACCAAAATCCGCCTCACTTGTGGTAGTTTTTATTTCTGGCTCATAGAAAGCAAAAGCCATGCCAACTTATTTTTTTAATAAAAACAGATAGTTAAGTGTAGGTGGCAATGAACCGTCATTTATTGCCGATGGCAAATAGTCGGCAATCCGACAGTCATAGCATCGGCAACCTGACGCCTAAGATTCGGAAGAAATACTATAGCGATTTATCTTTTCTATAAGAGTGGTTCTTTGAATATTGAGTAACCTAGCGGTTTTAGAAACATTTCCAGAAGACATCGCTAATGCTTGTTCTATATACGTTTTTTCTATTTCTTGTAGAGTTTTTTTGAGCTCCAATCCTTCCTCTGGAAAACTGTCCCACCCCTGCGCTAACATGATAGCAGCTTCTACCTCGTTAACCGGCCCATTATCGCCGTCCCCAAGTTCCGACGAATTCCGTTCTCGCGACCTCTCTCGGCCCTCGTGGGCTCGGTCGCCCACCACCGCTCTCCCTTCCCCTTCTAAACTTGGTCTGAGAGCCATTGGTACCATACTAGGCATGACCTGACGTAAATCTATCTCCATACTCGGATGTAATGCGCTAAATCTATCGATGAGGTTTGAGAGTTCACGAATATTTCCTGGCCACTCGTAGTTTACTAGCATGCTAACCGAGTAATGAGAAATTGTTATAGGAGCAGTCGCTTTTTTAGCGTGAATCTTCGCGAAATGAACCATGAGCTCTTCGATATCGCCCTTTCTTTCTCGGAGAGGAGGTGTTTCTATCGGTATAACATTTAAACGATAATATAAATCTTCTCGAAACTTACCCTCTTGGATTAAGGTCAGCGGGTTCCGATGGGTCGCCGCAATCACTCGCACGTCCACAGCAACACTCTTTGTCGAACCAACAGGATCCACTTGTCGGTCTTGTAACACGCGTAACAGTTTTACCTGCAAATCCATGGACATATCACCGATTTCGTCCAGAAAAATCGTACCAGCATTAGCAAGTTCAAATCGACCCTTCCGGTCAGAAATAGCACCTGTAAAGGACCCCTTTTTGTGTCCAAATAGCTCACTTTCAAGCAAATCTTTCGGAATAGCCCCGCAATTTACTGGAATAAACGCGCTATCAGCTCGTTCGGAACAAGAATGTATAGCCCTCGCTACCAGCTCTTTCCCAGTACCACTTTCACCTAGCACTAAAACAGTAGCGTCAGTAGGCGCAACCTTCTCGATAAGAGCCCGCATTTCGCGCACAGAAGAGCTCTTACCAATAATCTTGTCTAACATAACGATAAAATCAGATCGAACATGACGTCTAAACACTACCATCTAGTAGATGAAACGATTACAGCCAATGAAAACCACCTCGTAAAGCGGTGGACAAAGGCGATTTCCTGCGCTTTCTAGCAGTTTGTAATGAAAAATAGTGGTATTTAGTTAAAAGCGCAAGGCCTATCACGAACTGGTGAAGCCTTACCCGTCGATTTTAAAGGCCAAGAATTGTCCTATAGTGTGGATAGAAGCAAGGTCACTAGTTTGCAATGAAAAATGCTTATCAGTGCCTTTGCTCTCGTCGCCCTGACTTTCGCTCTCGCCAGCTTGGACATTTTTCGGAACTTGAAAGGTTGTCTTAGGCTTATTTGTCGAGTCTTCATCCCGGTTACCAATAAAAGCCACCCCTGTCGCGTATACTAGGCTCTGCCCGCCAGCTGCCACTAGGGTATTGTCGTTCATTCTATTTCGCCTCAGGCAACGGCTATTCGTTCGTTTTTGAGCAAGGTTGGCAACATACTCCAAGCCGAACTTACTTCGCTAATTAAACTTTTAACTTCTATGAGAGCTTCCACGTCGTTTTTGGAGTGCGCGTGTAGCAATCTTCTCACAGAGTATTCATATAAATCATTGAGATTTCTAGATAAATCCCCGCCTTTTTCCATGTCAAGAGACATCTGTAGGCCAAAAATTATCTTTTGTGCCCGCCCAATCGTCTGATTTTTTTCCGTGATTTCACCGCGCTCGATATGACCGTGGGCCTTGTCAATAGACTCCATCAAACCATCAAAAAGCATCTGTACTAGCTGTACACCGTCCGCATAAGCTGCATTACTCCCGACTTCCACATTTTGGTATGCCTTCAGAGCGCTTCTATTTCCCATGCCGCGTTACTCCTAAAAATGTTTTTCTGCTCACTATTTAAATCGGTTTTAAATCGCGATTCTTTAGGAAAAATCGGCCAGAAACTCTATTTTTCATCTAAATTAGAGACCTACCGGGGGCATTTCGAGTAATTGCTTTTAATACAAACCTTTACAGATTGTCGAGCTTTTTCGGTCTCTTCGTCTTCCAACATCAATTTCGCAATATTGACGAGGTCTTGCGCTTCTTTTTGGGCATTTCTCACGGCAATCAGACCCCAAACAAGCGCTTTGTAGGAATCTGGTTCCTTCGCTCCCTCCCCAGCCTGTAACATATACGCATACATGAACTGTGCAGGTGGGTAACCTTGTAAAGCAGCTTTCAAGAATAAAGCCTTTGATCTGGTATAACTCAATTTGACCCCTTTCCCTTCATAATAGGACAGTGCCAACATGTATTGTGAATCAGCTAACTCTTGCTTGGCGGCCCTTCTGAACCATTTCACAGCTTCTTGATCATTCGTCGCAACCCCAAACCCCTGACTGTAAAGCATCCCTACATTATGTTCTGCTTCAGCCAACCCTTC
>CAZXQY010000088.1:0-10817 GCA_964642505.1 uncultured Gammaproteobacteria bacterium
AAGAAGGAACAATAACAATTTCTAACGGCGGCATTTGATCCATTTTAAGGATTGGATAATCGTGAAAGTTGCTTTGCTGGACGCCGCCATTTTCGATGGTGATTTCACTATATAACGCTGTAGTCAGCGCGAAGGCTACCCCTCCCTCCAATTGGGCGCTCACTACATCCGGATTAATTATGGTGCCGGCATCTATGGCAAGGAAAATCCGTTTTATTTTCGGGAACTCTTCAGCGTCGAGAGTTACGTCGACAATGGCAGCTTTAGTTGATGATCCAAAGCCTGCGAAATAATCTGAGTCAGACACGCAAATTCCTCGGCCAACTCCAGGCCCCTTGGTTGTATTCCATGCACCGTGTTCAACGCAAAATTCCAGCATACGGAGATTACGCTCAGCGCGCCTTACGGCTAGATCATAATTGTCAATATCTTCAGGCACTCGTTCTGGATCGAGGTGGGCACGATAAAACTCGATAGGATTTCTACCAGTTTGCTCACGCAGTTCGTCAAAAAAGCTGTAGTTCATCCAGAGATGTTGACTAAATCCCACGCCCCTGACCCAGCCGAACGGTACTGGTGTATTTTTGTCACGCTCATACTCAAACCTCGTATTGGGAATAGTAAAAGGAATTCGAGTTGCGCCGTACGCTTGATCAGCCGAGTAACCACTGGCAACCCGACAACTCCAAGCGATGACTTGGTCTTCGGCGCTCATCCCAGCTTCGAATCGGGCGACCGTAAGCGGCGAATAGTAACTGTGTTTCGTCGATTCTTCGCGTGTTGTCACTAATTTGATTGGAATACCTCGGTTTTGGCATGCAATTCGAACTGCCTGGTACACAAAGTCGTTGTGCAACCTACGTCCGAATCCACCTCCGGCCGGCATGATGTGGACATGGGCGTTATTTGGCTCAATGCCTGCTAATTCAAAAGTGATCCGCCACGCATCGTCCGGATACTGGCTATTAGTCCATACATGCGCCTCACCATCATCGACCAAAGCGGTGCAATTCATCGGCTCGAGCGGTGCTGAATCTACAAATGGATAGCTGTAAACAGAGTTTAACCTCGTTGTCGCTTTAGCGATGGCGGCATGGAAATCGCCATGCTGGCCGGATAACGGTAAGTTCCCCTCGACTTTTTGGCGGAGAGTTTTCTCGAGAGATTCACTGGAAAACCCACTGTGTGCACTCTTAGACCATTTGATTGAGAGCGCCTCCAAGGCAGTTTTCGCTTGCCACCAGGTATCCGCAACGATTGCAACAGCGTCGTCCGTTCGCACTTCTGCCGCCCAAAGATCCGGATCTTGCCCATCAGGAACTGGGGAATTATACCCAATTAAAAAACCATCAATGCGAAATACATCTGGGTTTCCGTCAAGACCTACGAGTCTAGTTTTGTCGATACCAAGTAACTTGCCCCCATATACAGGACATTGTTCAACAATAGCGTGACGCATGTTCTCTATTTCGAAGTCAATGCCGTACGACTTGGCCCCATGGGTGGTATCTGCGAGATTAAATTGCGCGACAGGTTTACCAATTAGTTGTCTTTGTGAAGCTGGCTTTAAGCTCGGTTCATAGCCCTCGGGTAACATAAGATCTACCGCCTCTTGTGCCAAATGGGCGTACGAAATACGAATGTCTGTGGGGCTATAAATAACAAAGCTGTCGGCTGCGTTCAACTCGTTCACGGGAATGCTCAGTCTTCTTGCCGCTGCCGCAATTAATTTGCTCTTGATCGTTGCCGCTACTACCCGAGCGGGGTCAAATAGATAGTGAGCTGATGAACTACCCAGTGTGGTTGTCCAGGCGAACACATTGTCATGTTTTGCATTGTCCCTCGGGTCATAGAACTCAGTTGTTAAACGAGACCAATCGAGTTCCATTTCGTCAGCAATTACCTGGGCGATGGTCGTTGTCACGCCTTGTCCCAGATCTGTTTGGGGAATTCGAACCACTGCTGAGTTATCGGGCATTATTGCTACCCAGCAGAGAAAATCTGTGCCTGTGCCTATAATGCGTCCAGCGGCATTGGAGTTGGTGTCACTTCCGTCACAACCGGAAAGGATAAATGGAAAATTAATGCCAACAGCGGCTACGCCAGTAACTTCAAGAAAAGCTCTTCGGGACAAATCGGTTGTTTTCATCCGTCCTCCGAATCAGAAGAAGCTGCCTTAACTGCAGCGACAATACGGTTGTATGTACCGCAGCGACAGATATTTGTGATACCTGTTCGTATCTCTGATTCACTAGGTCGAGGGTTATTTTTTAGCAATGCGGCGGCAGACATGATCATGCCTGACTGGCAATAACCACATTGTGGTACTTTTTTTTCTATCCACTTAACCTGCAGAGGATGAGCATGATTAGGGTCAAGCCCTTCAATAGTAGTGATACTTGCCGCTTCAGCGGCCTGAATAGGAAACACGCAACTACGGACAGCGTCTTCGTTGACATGAACGGTACAAGCTCCACACTGCCCGCCACCACATCCAAATTTTGTACCTCTTAATTTAAGGATATCTCGAATGACCCATAGCAGCGGTGTACGAGGATCCGTATCCACTTTGCGTTTGACTCCATTTATTCGAAATTCGACCATCTGCCCTCCAATGCGCATCGGTCCTACTACATATTCATTTCAATAGTTATCGAAAAAATCATATTAGAACTGACTGTATCGGCCGACCGCCTAGACGTCAACAAGGTGCTCCCTCACTTGGTTCGCTATTCACAAAACTGACCCTAGTCTAATGTACGATTATGGCCAAAGGAGCACCAATTATATCATCGGTAAATTAAAACTTTGTTTCCATGCTTTCGGTAAAGCCGAAGGCGCTTCGCATCTGGACATCATCTTTGCTAACGCCACGCGCCCATTCGATCCAGCCATTTTTCGCCTGCCCCGGCTGAGAGTAGTACATAAGCCTCAAGTTGTCGCTAGCACGAGGCGACGTTTGTTCAATAAAAATCCGTCGCCTGTCTCTATCATATAATTCGAGTAAATCCTCTCCGGCACCCTCATGAAGAACGCGATTCAATATTTCAATCAGCGCGAAGGCATCAAACATGCCACCCGTAAGACCGAGGCCACCAGTCGGATTTGTCACATGAGCAGAATCACCTGCAAGTAGAATCCGCCCTTCTCGCATTCGATCCACTACGCGCTGATGCATCTGGTAGGGCGCGTAAGCATTTACCTCATAGTCGTCGACTGGAATATGATTGACCATTTTCTCCTCAATCCTGCGGGGCAAATCGTCGACTGGAAGCATAGGATCCTCCATAAAAGTGATACGCCAAAAATGTGGGTCTGCCAGTTTACAAATTACAGCGCCATGTTCATGGTCGATTTGCATTGCAATGTTTCTGAAATCATGTTCATCAAAGTCAACTGTAACGTTCATTGCCACATATCTTTGCGGCCAGGTAAAGCCAAAGAAATTATAGCCAAGTATTTCGGTACGAACAGTGCTTCCCGCACCGTCAGCGCCAACCAAATAATCCCCCTCGATATCCTCGTCTCCATACTCTCCTTCTATACTAGCGACCACGCCACTATTGTGTTGGGTACATCCAACTAGGCGCGTGGAGTATCGTATATCTACGTTGGACAGGAGAGTCAGATGTTTCTCAAGGATTTCCGAAAGTTGCCCTTGGTGAAGATGTAACGCATACGGGTGTGACGCATAGCTTTCAAGACACGATAGGTTCCAGCGAATTAATTCGCCGGTTTCATGAATACGCCAGGCGAAATCCTGTCGTGTAATACCTAGATCAATACAATCCTGAAGGATTCCGTACTTGTCTAAATAAGGAATAACTGGGTAGTGATAAGCTACCGCTCTAGGAGCATTGTTAAAACTCTCGTTTTTTTCTAGAACCGTAACCTGCGTGCCCGTTTGTGCGACACCAAGAGCTGTGATCAATCCGGATGGTCCGCCGCCTACAACAATTACGTGTCTATTCATAACCGTGGCATTTTTCCACTGTCATACCCAAAATTCGAAAAAGATTGCGTCATCCATTATTTAATTTCTTTGGTTTTGCTAGGTATCGACAGAAAAATCAAGAACGGCATCGAGAAATCCTTGTAAGTTATCCCATGGGATCATATGTCCTGCATCGCTTACAACTTTTACGTCAATGTTTGGGTTCAAACCTTTGATTTCCGCTATATCGTCTTCTAGGATAACTGGCGCATTTCCGGCGACTACTAACCGAGTAGCAATAGCTAATCCCGGAAGATCTTTGTGGATATCATCGGAATGAAATCCATCATATGCCGTTTTAACGGCGTCCAATTGGCAGGTGTGTAACCATTCGGCCCGCTGATTCAGCTGAACTTCTGTCCATGTTGGGCAATATTTTTTCATGTCTTCTACCGAACATCCCTTAAGCGCCATGCGAATGGAGTCTTCGTACCATGCCCACGGCGTCGGGTATTCCCTTTTCCCAGGCCCGCTGACAGGAGGATCAACGAGTATGAGACCAGAAAATGAATTCGGAGACATTGCGGCCGCTCGGACCGCTATTCTCGCACCCATGGAATGGCCAAGGACAATTGGTTTGCCGAGCCCCGCTGCTACAGCTATCTCAATAGTATCAAACGCCATCGGATCAAGTGAGTAGTCCAGCTCACCGGCTTCGGACAGGCCGCGACCGCGCACGTCTAACACATGAACATCAAATTGTTCCACCAGTCGTTCTGCCACAAAATCCCAACAAATTGCCGGTGAAGTGATACCCGGTATGATAAGTAGTGCGGGTCCGATTCCCTGGAACCGAATGAGATGTTGTCGTATGCCATTAGCATATACGTTGTATCCAGTTACCATTTCTCCACCTTATAACATATGCGTCTGAAAGTAACGTGCCACCAACTGGGTCCCCCGGGGTGTATAAATCGAGAGCCGCCAGAAAAAAGTAATCATCGATTGTTTTGAAAGATGAATAAAGCTCGATGTTCGGATGTGAGTTATCCGTGCGTTTAGGACTGGTACTGGAGGCAAGATAGCTTACACTTGTAGAAAGTGTGTTTCATATTAATAATAGAGAATATATAGCCATATCCGAAATTGCTCATGTGGAAGCAATTAAGATAATGACTTGGTCGAAGTTGGGAAAACGGTATTGGGACCTTAGTTCACTGTGAGAAGTAGAATGACAAATGGCACTACCTTTGACGTCTTGGTACTAGGTGCTGGCTTCGCGGGCATCACAGCAGCTCGAGGAGTCAAGAATGCGGGACTCAGTGTAGCTGTGCTGGAAGCGCGCGACCGAATTGGCGGTCGAGTCTGGACGTCAGAGCTGGATGGCACGAAAATAGAATACGGTGCCTCTTGGATTCATTGGTTTCAACCTTTTGTCTGGACAGAATTTATGCGTTCCGGTTTACAACTACATGAAGATCCGTGGTTTCCGCCTATTACGATTCACGATAAAGGGCAAGCGAAACCATTGGACTTCGATCTCTACCGTCAGATGTTAAATGACGGTTGGCACGCATTTGCCAAGACTTCTCAAAACGGACACTTGATGGAACGCCCGTTTCATCCGGAACAGCTTACTAGTGCGGAAACCCTTGATGCGATGTCCGTGCAGGACGCCATTGACAATCTGGACATTGATGATGAAACAAAAGTGGCGTTGGTATCTGAAATTTCCGTGCAGATGAATGCCGACCCGAAAGATGTTAGTTACCTTTCTCAATTACGCTGGTGGTCTGCCTCGGGTTGGGATCTTTCGCTGATGATTGATTGTCTTGCCCGATACAAGATTGAATCGGGCCTAAGTTCTTTAATTCATCACATAGCTACCGCTGCAAATTTAGATGTTCGGTTGGAAAAAGTAGTGAGTGAGGTTATACAAAATACAGATGGCGTTAGCGTAGTGACAAGATGTGGTGATATGTATAACGCAAAAAAAATTGTTTGTGCTTTGCCCATGAACTGCATAAAAGACGTCAAATTCGATCCACCTCTGACAGGAGAAAAAATGAATTTGTCTAAGGAAGAGCATGCTGCA
Source organism: uncultured Gammaproteobacteria bacterium (assembly GCA_964642505.1). Taxonomy (GTDB): domain Bacteria; phylum Pseudomonadota; class Gammaproteobacteria; genus TMED69. The sequence continues at coordinate 6,030 of CAZXQY010000088.1, forward strand.
AAGGGTATAAAAATCTTGTTCAAGACCAAAGGTGAAAAGATGGGTCATGCGATAATTGCTGGTCCTGACGAAAAGCCGATCAATCTGCTGAACCCGATACGAATTGATGGAGATGAGCGCCTGTATGTAGGGTTTGGAATAGATGGCGGTGCTTTTGATCCTAATGATCTACATGAGGTGAACGCTATCTTGTCCGATCTGCATCCAGATTTGAAGGCAACAGCGTGTGCGGGTTACGATTGGAATAACGACGAATTCTCGCGCGGCACATGGCACATGCCAAGACCGACACAAAACACACGTACACTGCACGCTTTTAAAACTCCGGATGGGCACATTCATTTTGCCGGAGACTATCTGGGGACAGGATGGGTAGGATTTGTTGATGGCGCCATAGAATCAGGCACGCTCGTTGCCGATGAAGTGCTACAATACTTGGTGGAAAAGTAATCGAATATTAGAAAGAGCCTTTGAAAAAAGCAAAAAGAAATCTCGGTAAATTAAACACTATTGCTGTTTCGATTGCTACGGCACTTATTCTAATTACGGCCTCTCGCTGAAAGAACGATATTAAGGACGAGCCTCGGGCAGCTCAGTAACCTACCAAATCAGGAGAATTAGAATGTCACGAAAGCCAGAGCATTTCCATCTTGTGCCTGAACTCGAAAAACAATATTGTTTTTCGATTGGCGTACGTGCTGGAGACTATGTGTACATCGGTGGCCTCACCGCATCGGACGACGAGGGCAATGAACTTCATCCCAATGATGCAGGTGCACAGATGAAGAATATCTATGAAAAAATGGCGCAAATCCTCAACCATTTCGGCGGCACCGCCAGCGATGTCGTCAGTGAAGTAATTTATTACAGTGTTCCAATGGATGAATACAACTACTACCTTTTTCCGTATCGACAAGCGTTTTACAGAGACTGTGACGCACCGTCTGTCGCGGGAATGCAGGTAATGGGATTTACCAGTGACGCGATTAAAGTAGAGGTTACGGCCGTTGCTTATTTACCTGAATCGTAAAGCACGAGTTCGACATATAATCTGTTTTTTTATACTCGTGGTTGATTAATACCGCACTATCGGTAGAAGATTAGGGTTATGAAGTGCTTATTTAAGCGACTTGAGAACTGTTCGCGCGCGTGGATCGGAGACCCATAGGGATGAAAGCATTGATAGCAGGTGGCGGCATCGGTGGCATGACGACGGCGCTAAGGCTACATGCCGCTGGTATTGACGTGGAGGTGTTCGAATCCGCCGTCGAGATCAAAGAGCTCGGCGTCGGAATCAATCTCCTGCCGCACGCCACACGCGAACTGACCGAGCTTGGTCTTCTCGACCAGTTGGCGGCGACGGCGATCGAGACGAGGGCACTCAGTTATTACACGCAATATGGTCACCGCATCATCACCGAGCTGCGCGGCCTCGCGGAAGGTTATCAATGGCCGCAGTTCTCGATTCACCGCGGCAGCCTGCTGATGATCTTAACTAACGCGGTGCGCGCGAGACTCGGCTCGGACCACGTTCATCCCGGCCACCATCTGGACAGCTTCGATCAGGACACCGACGGTGTGACTGCTCGTTTCATTCATCCCGAAAGCCGAGAGGCGGTCGGCGAACATCGCGGCGATCTCCTTGTCGGCTCCGACGGCGTACATTCTCAGGTGCGCCAGTTGCTCTACCCGGGCGAGGGCTTGCCCCAATTCTCCGGCATTACTATGCTGCGGGGCGTAACCGAGCAGGCTCCCTTTCTCGATGGACGCACGATGATCATCGCCGGCACCTGGAACAAGCGTATGGTGGTCTATCCGATCTCCGAACCGGCGCGCCGAGAAGGTTGGTCAAAGATCAACTGGGTCGCCGAGATTCGTGACGAAAGCAAGACACTCGACGAACGGGACAGTTGGAGCAAAGTCGGCGACAAGACGGATTTTCTGCCGGCTTTCCAGGATTGGCATTTCGACTGGCTCGATATTCCGAGCCTGATCGAGAACTGCGACATCATTTTCGATTTTCCTATGGTCGACCGCGAGCCGCTTGCGCGCTGGAGCTTCGGTCGCGTCACGCTACTAGGCGATGCCGCCCACCCGATGTATCCGAGTGGCTCGAATGGCGCCGCCCAGGCCATTCTTGACGCCACGGAATTGAGCGAGCAGCTGACAAAAACATCTTCCATAGAAGACGCTCTGATTGCCTACCAAGATGCCCGCATCGGACCGACGACCAGTGTCGTGCTGTCCAACCGAGATTTCCTCGCCGAGCGCGTCCTCCGGTTAGTTGACGAGCGCTGCCCCGAGAATTGCGAGAACATCCTCGACTTCGTCAGCCAGGAAGAGATGAAAAGTTATTCGCGCAAATATAAGCGCATCGCCGGATTTGATAAGGAATCGCTAGATAGCTAAACTTTCCTAAATGCGTAAACCGCTGCCTTTACAGAGCCGTTACGGCCCCGGAAATTTGACCATCCGGTCCCAAATTGGAATTCCTAACCCACATATATTGAAACAACGCGAATTGGACGGGATTGACCTTGAACGAAGGTGCTATAATTTGTTGAACGTGGAGCTTGTTCTGGAGGTTCGTTAAATCACGCCAACTACGGGCCTTACGGATTACGACGATTTTACCCACCGCTTAACGAACCGCTCTACACAGTGAGATGCTCAGGCAGGGCGAATAAGAAATAAGGTTGTTCCCGGTTCCACAAGCTGAGCATTTTCCACGCAAATCTTCTCAACACGACCTTCGACACCTGCGATGACCGAGCGGTAGCATTTCATAACTTCGAGCAGGCAAACGACGCTATCTTCCTTGACCTCGCTGCCAACCTCGACAAAAGGAGCTTCATCCGGGGACGGCCGCCGATAGAACACACTCACAACGGATGCAGCGATCGGTACAAGTCCTTCTTCTACCGTATCTTCTGGTTTATCTGACTCAACGGGCGCCGCCGTCGATTTCGGCACTTCCTTTGCTACCGATGTCGTGGCCTTCTCAGCAGTTGTCTGTTCCAGTTGTATCGGTTGTGAGGCTGGACTTTCCGCAGATAGCCCCAGCGGATTGGTAGCTCCTTCTCCAATATCTCCTTTGGCAAGGAATAGCTTTAGCTCACCGATTTCCAGATGCAACGCACAATCATCACATTCCCGAATGATTCTTAAGACTTGCTGGATATCATCCGTTGTAAAACTCATGAGGTGTCTCCCTGTTTTTGTCTGAAGTCGAAAAAGCTATCGCCTTTTCGCAACTGCAGGCGGCTTATGTCCTTGTGCTTCTTTAATTCGTTGAACAGTACCACCAATGGTTCTTGCCCCGTGTAATAACGCTTGGGTGGTCCGGCTTCACGCATCGCCTCGATTTGTTCAGTGCCTCCCATGACCCAGGCCAGGAGGAAATCTTCATCGGAGGCATCGGTCATGCCATAGTCCGCTCGCATCTTCTTGACCGTCATGGTTTCCGCAAGCTCTTGGCGTTGTTCCCATCTCTCGGCAAGAATCTTGGCATTCGGGTGACTGAGCAGCTTGTCTTTGAGATTCTGATCCATATACGGAACGCCGGATTCCTCATTCCCCCAAATACCCAGAGCGAACTCGATCATGTAATCGAGCAGCTCGCCGTACCGTTCTCCAGTGGCGACGTTAATAGCAGCCTGTGACACGATAAATTGCGAGTGTGGAGTAATCATAAGAGGGTGCCCGAGGTCAGCGACAATCTGCGCAGTGTCTTCCAGCACTTCATGCAACTTATCCTCGATACCCAGTTGCTTCAGTTGCGCCACCGTGTTTGAGATCACACCACCAGGTATCTGATACCTGTACACGTCCAGATCGTAAGGCTCGGGTGCCCCAATCGGGAGGCCTTCCTCTTTTGCAATTGCGGTCAGTCGTTGTTCAACGATTCTGAGCGGCTCTTCGTCGATATTCGTTTTCAGGCCCAGTGCATGGGCGTTGTGGATGGTGTTGAAGATCGACGGGTGCGATGAACCGTAGGCCAACGGCGGAACACACGTGGTAAATATTCTCACGCCCGCCTTCATCGCCTCCACAAAGTTCTTTTCATGATTACCACTCATACCGTGAGAGTGCATGACGACCGGCCTGTCCCCCACATGCTGAGTAATTGCAGGGATCCAGGTACGTGCACGCTCCGGCGTCAATAACCCCATCACGTCTTTGAGAATGATGCCATCGGGGTTCCATTTCTCGACGAGTTCCTTCGTGAAGTTCGAATAATATTCGTCGGTATGCCGAGGAGAGACGCCGTAGGTAATGGCAGGATACAGCTCTATTCCCTCGTCTCGTAGGATCGGAACTACCCAGGGAAAGTCGCGCTCGGTCTCATCCCGGGTGTTAACGATCTGAAAAGAAATATCATAGGGGAGATTCTTCTTGAGCGTCTGAATCCAGAGTTTCGCCATCGGTTTCCACAGCGCCATTTCAGCGGAGTTCAGCGACAAACCGATACCTCCGGCCACACCTCGCATGTTTTTTACTTTTCTTTTCCATAAGCGACACATCTTCCACGGATCTTCCTTCAAATTAAAAACCACATTCTTGAAATAAAGAGGATGAATCACGTTAGGTTCGACATTGATCATGCCGCCCTGATCGAGCTCGTCGAGGACCGCATCCACAGCACCGTGACGTACAAACATCCCCCACAAGCTCTGGACGCCGTCCCGCAAGGTTGTGTCGTGAAATTGAACTAAATCGCTCTCAGCCATCGTTGCTTGTCCCGTTTACTTATCCCGTCTCATACCAGCGTCTCTCGGGGCCGACCGC
>CAZXQY010000089.1:0-10802 GCA_964642505.1 uncultured Gammaproteobacteria bacterium
AACAATTGGAAAAAGAATTCTTTGAGCCGCTCGGTCAAATTCTGTCCAAATATCGTGTCAGTTGCGCTTTCCCCGCAGGGGAGTCACGTAGGAAACGGTTGGGTGAATGTTATTCGCCTTCGGATTCGAAAGACGGCACTACCGAAATCATGATTTCCCCTGTGGTCGATGATGAGATGCAGGTCGCACACATAATGGCTCACGAGATGGTCCATGCTTGTGTCGGCAATGAGGCTAAACATGGGCCAGCTTTTCGGAAAGTTGCTTTAGGTATCGGGCTTGAAGGCCAAATGAGGTCTACGACCCCGAGCTGGTCGTTTGAAGCTAAGCTAAGGCCAATGCTTGATGAGTTAGGCCCATATCCTCATGCAGCTTTAAAATTCCCAGAGCCTTCAAAAAGGCGTAACTCAGGGATGCTTAAGGTAAGGTGTAGGGATTGCGAGGTCGATTTCAGAGCGACTCCTATAATGGCGGAAATGATGGGTATTTGCCCTATGTGTGGGGGTCGTCATTTATATACCGATGACGTATGACCTTAGGAGTACAAATTCTTACTTCAGGAAAGGATATGGATTAACAGGCTCCTTTGCTCCGAACATTCAAGTTTCTGATTGTTTTAAGAATAAAAGAGCTGTTATGTTAGTTTCATGAATGAGGAGCAAAGAAATGGTGACGATTTATTTTCCAAGAATAATCTGGGCTTTAATCGTATTGGGCGCAATAGCCTCTATTTGCCCACCTGAGGAGACATAATTATGGCCCTAAACCTAGAGACAATTGACATCCACAGGCCTAGCCGCTACGGCAAAGGTTATCCGTGGGAGGAATGGGATCTGCTTCGGACAGAAGCACCGGTCTTCTGGTACGAAAGAGATGACATTGAACCTTTCTGGGCTATTACCGCCTACGAAGATGTTATGACCGTTTCCGGTCATCCAGAGATTTTCATCAACGGTGGGCCGCGACTAAGATTGACCTTAAAGGGAGAGACAGAGATTCTTAGGGACGGTGTAGACGAATTTGGAAGGGAACGTGGTTGGGCTCCAAATGAACCTCCCGATCTAACATTTCTCGATAATCCAAGACATCGACATGTTCGCAAACTTACCAGTTGGGCCTACACGCAATCGAGCATGCGGAATTTGGAATCACACTTCCGAGACCTTGCTACGGATTTTACTTCCCAGTTTCTAGAAGCTCTAGATGTTGGGAGAGAAAAGCACGAATCTACAGATTTCGTAAGTACCCTAGCCTGCAAGCTTCCTCTCGCGGCAGTTGGAGAATTGATGGGGCTCGCACCCGACGACTGGAGAAAAATACTGGTTTGGTCAAACGCGGTAATCGGGGAAATAGAGCCAGAAGACCTCCAACCAGGCGAAACTATACGCGACGCATCGGCTCGCAATATGTACGAATTTAGAAGCTACCTTGAAGAACTAATTAGTGAATCCCGAAAAAGTGGCAAAGAGCGAGGTGGTTTCATAGATCGAATGGTTCACACTAAGGTTCAGGGGAAACATTTAAATGACCAACAGCTTATCGGATACTTATTTGTCTTGATCGCTGCCGGTAACGATACCACCAGAAATGCAACCGCAGGAGGCCTTGCTGCCCTTCTCGAAAACCCTGATCAACGAGATCTGCTTTGCCAGAATCCCGCTCTACTACCACTGGCGGTGGAAGAGATTCTTCGTTGGACTTCCCCAGTTGTAAATTTTCTACGTACTTGCACTGAGGATTTCGATCTAGCTGGCACGACTATAAAGGAAGGGGATACAGTCGGTTTATTCTATCCTTCGGCCAATCGAGATTGTAAAGTTTTTAAAAATCCTTATCAGTTCGATATTACTCGTAGCCCCAATCCTCATATTACTTTTGGTTTCGGAGCTCACTTTTGTCTTGGCACGAACGTCGCACGGGCGGAACTTAAAGCGTCGCTCGAAGCGCTATTACCTCTGCTTCCGAAATTGGAGCTTGCCGGGAAGGGTACGCGAATCAGTCACGCCCATGTTACGGGTTACTCTGCACTACCCGTGCGACTGAAATGAAAGAGCATATTAGGAGTCCACGAAGACGTTTCCCCACTATTGCGTGATCCAATAATTATCATTATGAAAAAGGTAGGCGCAAATAATATTAACATCGCAGGGAAGAAAGCTATTACAAACCAAATTGCCCAAATTATGCGTTCTATGACCTTCATCATAGATGATGGAGTTGGTTCGAACTGTACTAGCCAAAGGATCTCTAACTAGTCGTCCCGCCGAATTGCTTGTATCAACAAAGGCAACGATAGGGATCCAGAACGCCATCAAACCGTTCCAATCTAACAAAATATCTTACACACGTTTGCAACCAAAGTGTGAATTCGTTTATCCGCTATTTCGTAAAATGTATAACCAGCTTCTCTTCTCGATTTTAGTAGACCCTCTGACTTCATGCGCGTTAAGAATTGAGAAACAGAGGATTGGCTTGCACCACAGGCCTTTTCCAATGTGCCAACGGTTTTAGCGCCTTCAGACAAATGACACAATATCAATAGTCTCTTAGGGTGAGCGACAGCCTTCAGTATTTGAGACACTTCTTCGCATTGTGCTTCAGCTGGTAGAATTCCCATTGGTTTTCACCCCGTCGTGATTATTCATCTTAGATTCTTTATCGAGAGAAATGATAGCATAGACTTCACAATATAATAATATTATGATAATATAATACAGAAATTAGAGGAGCGAAATCGAATGAAAAGAATGCACGTTCATATTGGAGTGGACAATCTTAAAGAGAGCCGAGACTTTTACACTAACTTGTTTAATGCGACTCCGACAAAAGAAGAAAAAGAATATGTACAATGGACTTTAGAGGACCCTGTGGTGAATTTTGCTATCTCAAGCGGAGTCTCCAATCTTGGCCTGCACCATCTTGGTATACAGGTCGATAGCGATACGGAAATGGAGAATCTGAGGGAGAATTTCCGAGCTGCGGATATTGCAACTCATTCTGATGGCGAGACCGTTTGCTGCTATGCAAGGGGTGATAAGTCCTGGATTAGGGACCCTTCTGGAATTTCTTGGGAGACTTTCCATAGGATTAATGATGAAGCGGTCTTTGCGTGTAGTGAGCGGGAAAATGGGAATGAATCTTGTCCTACCTCTAGTGAGAAACCCGGCTGTTGTTGAGCTTGCAAATCAAGCAAAGTTTCAGCTAGAGAAAACTTTTAAAGCTATATAATCCTACCCTTCTCATACTTCAGAATAGGATGTAGATTTTGTTCTTAAGAATACTCTAACCTATTAAGTAGAGAATATTTACGATTCGATATTGATTAATACCTCTCTATCGGTAGAAGATTAGGGTTATGAAGTTCTTTAAGAGAAAGTCTGTTACTCTTTGCCCTGTCTACTTTTGTAACACTCAGGCAAACCAAAGTGGGGTAAAAGATGGCTGTAAAAACGACCACCGAGTCTCGAGATCGCTGGCTCTCGCGACTATTAGGCACTGACTTTTTACTATGGTCTCCCAACATACAGGCCGAGGGATTTCTTCATTGGGATAGGATTTTTGCTACTCGACCAATTCGCTGTGGCTCGCGAAGTTCTGGATTACGACGAGCGACAGAAGAGCCCGATGTGATATTTGAGGATCAGGGTCGCCAATGCAACGTTGATGATCTCATGCGTGACGAACACCTAAGTGGCCTGATAGTGTTACGGGACGACCAAATTCTACTTGAACGGTATGCACTTGGCTTAACGTCGCAACTGCGTTGGCAATCCTCGTCGATGGTTAAATCGCTGACCTCTACGCTAGTTGGTGCAGCATTGCACGACGGTCTTATCGGAAGTCTTGATGACGAGATAACGGATTACCTTCCCGAATTCGCTAATACTTCTTACCAAGGAGTTACGCTACGCCATCTTCTCAACATGAGCTCGGGAGTTGGCTGGACAGAGGATTATGAAGACATGCAAGCTGATGTGCAGGAGCACTATATAAAGCCTATCGCCGCCCGAGAATCGGGCCATATCTTGAGCTATCTTAAAAGTCTAAAACGCGTCGAAGAACCCGGTAGTCAATACTATTACAACACAGGTGATACTTTTTTACTTAGCCTCATCCTTAGCACAGTGAGTCATATGACGGTAGCTGATTACTGTTCGGAGAGAATTTGGATACCCGCAGGAATGGAACAAGACGGCTATTTCATGCTGGATTCCGACAATGGCCAGGAGGTCACGGGGAGCTGTTGCGGAGCGGCTTTACGAGACTACGCCCGGTTTGGTCTTTTGATGCTAAATGATGGAGTAACACAAGATGGAGAACGTATTCTTCCGGAAGGCTGGACTCGTGAAGCAACAGCACCATCGGCGCCAAATTTTCACAAGGATGTTGGTGATAGACCCAGGCTTGATACCTCTGGGTTTGCTGGCTACGGTTATTTATGGTGGGTGCACCACCCTGATTCTTTTATGGCTCTTGGTGCATACGGACAATGGATCCATGTTGAATTAACTCATAGGCTAGTATACGTCATGGTGGGTGCTATGCCGCGAGAAACTTACATGAGTCCAGAGGAGCCTGCAGCTAAGGAAACAGGGTCACAACACGGTGGTCCAAGACGTTTCTCGTTTATTGAGGCGATTAGAGATTTTGTAAAATTCTAATTGTGTAGGACAGCGGCAGGTTAACTTTATGAATTTAGATCGCATCTGAACGCAGGGAATTCTGAGGCCTTGTTGTTGAAAGGTGTTGAATGAAGCCACTTTGTTCGGTTCAAGGAAAACAGAATGACAAAGATCACGATCGTTAATTTCAGTAACTTCAAGCGAAATATTGAAACATTAACCAACGACTTGTATTGTATTTCCTTAGCAGGTACTGCTAATCTCTAACGCGCGAAAATTGCGTAACGGGGGAGAGATCGTGATGTCGACTCAGGTACTTAATAAACACCGTACTGCCGTAAAACGGACGCGAGAAAATCTAGGTAATTCGCGCCATTTGCCGGGCGATTTTTACACTTCTACTGACATCGAAGCACTTGAGCGCACACATATATTTGGGCAAGAATGGACTCATCAGTTATTATCGTCTCTGGCTCTGTGCTAACTTTGATTTTCCAGTTGTCTTCGACTCTTCCAACCCTTCAGTACATTTCCAGGTTAAGCGCCAGTCAATTTAAGTACTGAGAAGTATTTGGTCCTCAAGGATTTTAGTGAAGAAAAATTTTTTACCATCCTAAAAAGTGGGCGCAGAGGCCTCCTAATCTATATGAGTGTTGAGCGGTGGCTAGGTTTCTTTATTCTAGTAAATCAATATTTTCTTCTTGGCTATGGAGTTTCTTTTCCCAATTTTGTCTCCTCGTCTTCAACTCTAGAACTAATTCATCAAACTTCTTTTTCTGTTCGCTATTCAACTCTTCTTGAATTAAAGCATTTCTTTTTTTAAAAATCTCCGTGATTTCTGGTTTATTTTTTTCTCGCAATTGAAGAATTTGATCAAACGATTCATCCATTATTTTCTCAATCTCTTGCTTTTGCGGGTCGCTTAATTCCAATTTTCGGGAAAATTGTTTAATTAAAAAACCCCGTTTATCAATGCGAATTCCTTTCCCCAAAAGCTCAAATCCTTCTTTTTTGAAATAAATATTGGTTACTAGAGAACCAGTTGCCACCCCTAACAGGAATAGGATTACAATGATCGTAAATATTTTGATTTTACTCATATACTGATACCCATAGAACCGTCTAGAAACTCGTCAAATGGTTCTTCAAAAAAAATCTGATGAATCTCGTATTCCTTTGTCACTTCCATAAAGCTGAGCCCAATTAGTAGTACTAGGACAACTGCAGTAGAAAAACGTAAAAAGAGCTGTTCAAAAATAAAGAAAAGCCGCTGATTCGGACCTAACGGATCCAGATTTCTAATCCTTCTCATCGTTTCATTTTTCCATTTATTGCCGACCTTTAGGTTTTCTTTTTCTCTAAAAGATGAAGATAAAATTATTTTCATCTTTTTTTGTGTGTCGTGAAAATCATCCATATTGCACACCTCTATTTGAAATATAAGTTCTTCAAAATTTTCCCTAATTTTCTGCGTGAACGAAAGGAACGCACTTTAACGTTTGGGACACTCCAGCCTAATAAATCAGAAGTTTCTTTATTAGAGAAACCCTCTAAATATACTAGTTCTAAAACCATTTTGTCCTCTGGGGACAACTTACTTAAAGCCCAATCGAGTAACTCTTTAGCTTCACTTTCTTGGCCTTTTTTAGTTAACACATCAATAGATTGTTCCAAAAGGACTTTATCTAACCATTCCTTATCTCCCTCCGATATTGAATCTATGGACACTTCCCTTTTTTTATAACACGTTCTCCAAAAATCATAACAAGCCCTAACAGCAATAGATGACAACCAGTTTTTGAAAGGACTTTCCCCCCTATAAGAAGGCAAAGACTGATAAGCCTTGATGAAAACAACTTGGGCCACTTCTTCAACCTGTTCAAAGGGCAATCGCTTCTTCAGAATACTTAAAACGATAGATTGATACTTATTCATTAGCAATTCATAAACATTAACCTCCCCCTCTAGAACACGGTTAATCATTTCGTCATCATTAATATCTTTTCTATCCATAGCCAGGAGAAATAATACGGCCCTCAATCCATTCGCCGTCAGACTCCATTGAACTTTCCATTCCGCCGTAGCAATTATCTTTCTTAGACTCTGCTTTCATAATTCATTTCGTGTGAGAGGTAATGGAGATCTTTCGATCCTCATCAAGGGAGGTGTCGTGAGTGGGGGACTCACGACAATTAGCGTGCGTAATATGTATATAATATCTCTCATAATCGAATGTTCTTATCCTGATGATATCGTCCCGACAGTCTTTCTTTTACTTTTTCTCTAAAGCAGTCTTTCTTCTACTTTTCTTCTAAGTTTGTCTGCAACTTCCGGGGGTAATGCCGCTGCAACTTCCCTTAATAAATTTACCCTCAAAATCATCATATCAGTTTTAGCGTCAGTTGCATTTTGAATCGCTTCCGCTAGGCTTTCTTCTGAAGAGCCGGAGAATACTTGTTTTATCAATTCTTGCCTGGCGTTCATCAGGGCGATTCGTAACTCTCTTCTGTGTTCGCTGTTTTGAGAAATTATTTTAAAAACTTTTGCCTTTTCGCTTTTTGTTAAATCGTCAAAAAACATGTTTTCAATGCTCTGCACCCTACTTATAAAAGGACCTTTATGTTCCTGCTTTTCGTCAGACCAAGCTGTAGTTGGAAACACAAAAGACATCAAAAAAAGACCGACAATCACAATCTTAATCATGTTATTTTTCCACATGTAAAATTTCCTCTTACTTAACAATAAAAATTTATAGCGATTTTTATTTTTAGTGAATATTCACTGGATAACTGTAAAGTCGGAAAGTATTTATAAAAGGTTACAAAAATTCATTTAAAAATAAAAAATCGGAAGTTACTGTTGACACCGAATCAGTTATTTCGGCAAATGAATTAGTTTTCTCCTCTAAATAATTAGTTAATTTAAAGAACTAATTCCCATTTAGAAAGGGTAATGTGGGTGCTTTTGATACCGTTGCCAGTGCCGTAAAACTGCGAAGCACTCAGAGAACGTTCTTGATTTAGATATAAAGAATCTGATCTTGCTACTATTCACTCATCCTGTGTGCTATTTTCTTACAAATTCTATGCCTATTTACTTGGGAGACAGCCATGAAAGTTGAGGATCAACGTTCACTTGTAAATGAGATAAGAAGGACGTCAGAACTGGCCGAATCCTTCAGCATGCCGATAGTTGCTTGGCCGACGATTTTTGTCTTATTCATCAGCTTTATTGGCTTCGGACTTTCGACTTACGCGCTGCTTTCCGGCCTGTTAAGCCCGTTTGTTACCGTGCCAATTAGCGCGTTCTTTGTGTTTTGGAGCTTCACACCGCTGCATGAAGCGGTTCACCGCAGCCTATCTAAGACCAAATGGCTGAACGACGCAATCGGCACTTTTAGCGCTCAGTTGCTCCTACCTGGTTTCAGCACATCACTTTACCGCTATTTGCACGTGACTCATCACTCGCGAACTGGACAGGACAATGACCCTGATTTGAAATTCACGCAAAACAATTTGCTTTATTGTTGGGTTAACTCTGCATTTTTAGATGTTTTATGGACACGGTTTTATTTCTCCGTTTGGAGCGACCGACCGTTTGGTGAGCGAGCACGGTTCGCTTTAGGTTTGGTTTTGTATGTCTCGATGTTTGTTGCAGCTTTCACCTCCCCCTACACGGTTGAGTTTATTGTCGCTTTTTTAATGCCGATGTTGCTGGGACGAGTTGTAACGGTTTATTTACTGGCAACTATACAACATAGAAAAGGGCACGAGCAGCGGCTAGATCTAATTGGAGCGACTTCTATTCAAGATGTCAATTCTAAGTGGTGGCATCATCTTTTTATGCTGGGGCAGTCGCAACATCTGATTCATCATCTATATCCTGGTGTGCCGTGGTACAAGTACGATCCGATCTGGCGCGTTGCCAAGGATAAAATACCTCCAGACAACCTGCGACCGAGCGGCTATTTTTCGCGAAACCAAGATGCGTTGATTTCATAGCTCGTAGCGTAGGACTCGTCACATACTACTTGAGAATCTCTGTAAGGGTGTGCTTTAAATACTCCATAACCCTTTAATTTCCCTAAAGGGAGGGGACCTTGGATTCCCCACTCTATATATAATCCTACCCCCTCTCTTACTTCAGGGGAGGAGACAGGTTTTTCTTATAAGGATATATCGCAAACTCTTGGTTTCCACACCGACATAAATCGCTCAAAGCCGATCCCTACGGCACTAATATGTCCTAGCTCGACAATTTCGGGATCGGTAAATTCCTGTCTTAAAGCTAGGAAGAACTGATCGTCTAAACTTTCCGGTTCCAATCCTAGTTTCTCTGCGAATTTTATCGCTAGTTTTTCTCTCTGTGAAAGGATTGTACTCGTTTCATAGGAACCAACTTCTTCAAGTTTTCTCTTCATTTTTTCGCTTACTTCTTCTAATAGGATCGGGAATTCGCTCTTTTCTGTTTTTTCTGCATAGGGCGAACACTCATTGTTCGCGGCAATTTTGGCGCGTATTAGTTCTTTGAGTTCGCGGTCTAATTTGCCGTTCTCCAACATCTGGACATAAGCGGTCCAGATTGGCTCGAAAACCTCCTGCTTTTGCCCAAAGATTCTTAAGCCATTTGCATAATATTCAACTGAACTGAATTTCTCTACCAAAGCCTTCATTGACGGGCTAAACTGGGAATCTTCGACAGTATTTAAAATAGTCATTGAATCTTCTCCTTATGATAGGTTGGAGAGGTTCGCTTCTTCTGGCGGAAGAGGATCCTCTGATTTAAAAACTGATAATAGCCTTCCCCATCCGATACAGACACTTATAACTATAGACATCTCGACAATTTCAGGTTCTGAGAATTCAGTTTTTAGCAACTCAAAAAACTCGTTGTCCACAGATTTGTGTTCTATGCCCATTTTTTCAGCAAATTTCAACGCTAATTTCTCTTTTCGCGTTAAGTTCTCGCTGACTTCGTAATTTGTTATCTCCGCTATTTTTTCTTCGTTTAAGCCTTTATCCACCACCGATGGATATCTCAGCTTTCGTCAGGTGAAACAATCATTATTTAGAGCGATTTTTATTCGCATCAATTCCTTTAGCCGGGAATCAATCAGTCCGTTTTCGAACATATTGACATAAGCCGTCCACATGGGCACAACAAATTCTTGGCTATGGGCAAAGACTTTGAGTCCAGTATAATAGCCGGGATCGAATTTGACTCTTTCAACGAGCTCAGCCATTTTCGGTTTGAGCTTATCTTCTACGATTGGTTTTAGTCTTGCCATCTCTTTCCCTCCCCCACAATTCGAGAAACAATTCTATATGTCCATATTGTTCTCGAAGAATAATTTTGTCAAACACTTGGGGTTCCCATGCTCCAATTTTTTTGTTCTATCTTTTTAGGATTTTGCATAAAGCATTTAATATTATAAATACATGCCAGAATTAGTTTTTCACTTAAATAATTAGTTATGGGGACAAGACATTGCATTCGCTTATCGATTAGGCATGTAATATATTTCTACTCGCTAAGGGATTAAAAAAGGGGGACTGATGGAGAAAACATTCGAAGAATCGCGGCGTCAGAGTTATATCGAGATTGTAGAGTCTTATTTCAAAGCACTTGATGAAAGACGGGTAGTTGATGTTTTGGACTATTTTAGCGGCGATGCAACCTTTGTTGTTCAGTCTGTCTTTTTAAACTATTCAGGTCGAGATGGTGAAATAAAAAGTATGTTTGAGGGTTTTCTTGAAAGCTATAAGACAATTCTTCATACGGATTTTGAGCATATCGTAGATCCGTTTTCGCATTCAATTTCATCGCGATTTCGGGTTGAGCTCGAAGGCGCTGACGGTAATCATGATACGAAGCAGAGCGTTAACCATTGGTATTTAAAAGATGGGAAATTCCATCGTGTCTATGTATGGATAAGTGGGAATAATGTCCTTTGAGTTTCCTTCTATCTTGTCGGATGACACTGGCTTAAGTAACGCGAAGCGTGGTGAAAAAATGTAGGCCATACGAAGACCAGAGAATGGGCTATTAGCTCATTTCGGCCTAACGTAGTGGACGAAAGCTCGTTTGTTAGAGCATTAAGTATTTGATTTTAGGTGGGAGTTGGTGGGCCCTGTAGGGCTCGAATTTACCCCGTAAGTAGATGATATTACAACCTATTTA
>CAZXQY010000090.1:0-9041 GCA_964642505.1 uncultured Gammaproteobacteria bacterium
TGCCAATGATACCCCACCTAAGCAGAGTAAGAATATTTTTATTAGGTACAATTTTCTCAACATTTGTGGCCTTTCTAATAATTCCTCAAACGCCGGCCGCACTTGCATGTTCCAAGTACAACATTCTCAAATCCCGAACAGTTTGTTTATCCAAAGTGAGTGTCACCTCATAAGTATCTTCACCCACTGGGGTTATACTCACTAACCGAGCCCCATATATCACACCCTCTACCTTAGAACGGAAGGTATCGCTTTTGACAACCATGTCCGCTACAGTGGTGTTTGAATCTAAATATTGCCCATATACCTGCTCTACCAAATTTCGATAAGCATCTAACTTTGACGCCCTAATAGCCAATAATCGCCTCTGAGCAGCATTATCGTGCCTTTGAATTTCTATAACAGCATATCCGGTAGCAGTTATAGTTTCTTTTTTCTCAACGATAGGTTTTAAACGCTCAATCTCAGTTACACCAGAATCACCTATCATCCCTCCAGAGGGCCCACCCCCGCAACCAGAGGAGAATAGACAAGCCATTATTAGAAAACCGAAATACGTAGTTTTGTCAGAAAATCTCATAACTTAGACCTTAATTTAGCAAATAATCCCACAAGCTCCGTGGGGGTTACTATTTTGTTTAATCAAACAACCCGGTATTCATACCGTCATATTTTATTATCGACAGTTAGGGTCCCGTCTTTAACGGAAGTTCAGAGCCTAAATCTAGCCTTTTGTTCCTAAAGAATCACACGAATGACCTATGGCACTATTCTTGCTTGATTTCATCATAAGAAAAAACAACGGTGTTCTTTAGAATATTAATTTTTTTTAAGATATTGATTACAGGAACTTTTTATGGCTGCGGTGACATTGTCGGGAATTCGTCAAGATCTGTCAAACTTTGACCTATCTGGCTTAGGAATACCTGTCCTAGTTCTGTTAATAATCACTATGTTGGTGCTGCCTCTACCTCCTCTGTTGTTAGATGTACTGTTCACTTTCAACATAGTAGTTGGTTTGGTGATTATTATGATATCGTTCAACATATCAAGACCCCTTGATTTTTCAGCGTTTCCATCAATTTTACTATTCGCCACGATGCTGCGATTAGGTCTCAATGTAGCTTCAACCCGCGTAGTTTTGGTCAAAGGCCACGAAGGGCCCGACGCTGCCGGAAAAGTAATTCAAGCTTTCGGAGACTTCGTAATCGCAGGTAACTATTTAGTTGGATTTATCATCTTTGGAATCCTAATGATCATAAATTTTATTGTAGTAACCAAGGGTGCTGGACGCGTATCAGAGGTCATAGCACGCTTTACCCTTGACGCTTTACCTGGAAAGCAGATGGCCATCGATGCTGACTTAAACGCAGGCGTGATCGACCAAGCAGCCGCTAAGTTGAGAAGAGAAGAAATTTCTCAAGAATCTGACTTTTTTGGCTCAATGGATGGCGCCTCAAAATTTGTGAGAGGAGATGCCGTCGCCGGTCTACTAATTTTATTGATAAACATTATAGGCGGATTGGCTATCGGACTTACCCAACATGACTTAACACTCCCCGAGGCAGGTCGGATCTATACGCTGCTGACTATAGGTGATGGATTAGTCGCACAAATACCCTCTCTACTATTGTCATTAGCTACAGCCATTATCGTTACCCGTGTCACAACCTCAGAATCGATGACTGAACAAGCTAAAGCACAGCTATCCAATCCAGGTGCATTCTTCGTCTCTGGTGGTGTTTTAATGTTACTGGGCCTTGTACCGGGAATGCCCCATTTAGTGTTTTTAACATTAGGTGCTTCGGCCGTGGGTTTAGGGCAATTAGCTCGAATTGAACGCGCTAAACAACGCGCTCAGGCTGCTCAGGATGCCGAACTAGTCGACGATCAGAACCGACAACAAGATCTAGACTGGGATGACGTAGATCAGGTGGACCTAATAGGATTAGATATCGGATATGGATTGATTCCGTTAGTAAACTCTGAAACGGGAGGACAATTATTATCACGAGTTAAGGGCGTCAGGAAAAAACTTTCGGCAGAACTTGGCTTCCTTATTCAACCGATCAGAATAAGAGACAATTTAGATCTGCAACCTGAGGTTTATCACCTTGTGATAAACGGTGTTATCCGAGGAAAAGGTGACATCAAGGTAGGGCAAGAGCTTGCTATCAATCCAGGGCATGTACATGCCCAAATGGAAGGTACTCCTACCAAAGAACCGGCTTTCGGCTTAGACGCTATCTGGATAGATCCCAGTCAGAAGGATTACGCTAGAACGTTGGGCTACACGGTCGTGGATGCCGCCACCGCAATTGCGACTCACCTGAACACCTTACTAAGAACAAATTCATCCGAATTGATAAGTCATGACGAAACACAGCAACTTTTGGATAAAGTAGCTGACCGCGCTCCGAAATTAGTAGAAGATTTAGTTCCGGGCAAACTACCGTTGGCCACAATTACAAAAACTCTACAGAATATTCTAGACGAGGATATTCCTTTAAAAGATATGAGAACAATATTAGAAGTTCTCTCCACGGCTAGCAACGGCACGCAAGATCCTGAGGAGCTCACTGCTGCTGTTCGCCCACGACTAGGTAGAATGATCGTACAAGGACTCATAGATATTGAGCGTACGCTCCCGGTCATTACTTTAGACCCCGGATTAGAACAAATGTTACACAACGTTTTACAGCAAAGTGCCGAAAACCAGGGGTTAGTAATCGAGCCTTCATTGGCCGAAAGTCTCTTCAAGTCGCTTGGTGAACATAGCAACACAATTGAAAATGATGGAAATCCGGCAGTTTTAGTTGTGTCTCCTTCCATCAGGCCTTGGTTATCAAAAATCATAAGGCATAGGGTGCGAGATTTAACTGTTCTCTCGTACAACGAAATACCGGACGATCAACCGATAAAAGTGGTCGCAACAGTAGAAAATCAGAATCCATCGTGAAATATGAGGTGATAAATAGTGGAACTTAAAAGAATATTAGCCAAAGATTCTCGACGCGCCCTTGAAGAGGTATCTAGACAATATGGGGAAGATGCGTTGGTAATTTCTAGCGGTAAAGTCAACGGACAAGCGGAAGTTATTGTCGCCGTTGATTTAGAAATGGATTCTCAGGCTGCCTACCCTCTCCAATATGAGAAACAGCGAGATGGACATAAGCCTATTACAAAAAAGGACCACGATTTTAAAAAAGTATTGGAATACGAAATGGACCCACAGGCAAACGAGTCAGGTGCTATTCAGTCGTCAAATTTAACTGAGACAAAAACAGACAAACAAAATGGTGATCTGGAATATTTGAGAATGCGAGAGATAGTTGATTTGATCAAACTAGAACTAGCTTCGATCAGGAAAGAGTTCAAATTGTCACAAAACATTGGGTTAATCCACGGCGAAATATCAGCAAACAAGGAACTTGTCCCATTATTCCGATTTTTTGACGAAAGTGGTATACCAACATCCTTAAAATCTTTGTTAAAAAGCGAATTAGTCGATGAAAACGATTTGCAAGTCGCAATTAAAAAAACGAAGGATATACTTTCCAATAATCTAAGCAGCACACAGATTGATTGGGATTCAAGTAAAATACACGTGTTAGTGGGTACGTCTGGAAGTGGGAAAACGACCATGGCCGGAAAAATAGCAGTGGAAATCACTAAAAATAGCAGCCCTGACGACGTTGCCATTATTAGTTTCAGTGACTCGAAACTGGGCGCCTGGGCTCAAACACAGCTCATTGGGGCTCAGAGTGGTATCCCAACCTATAGAGCAGAAAATATCCAAGTTTTGGAAACGTTAATCGATGACCTAGCTCATAAAAAAGCGATAATAATAGACACTTCTAGTGTTAATGTACAAAAAAATCTTAATGAGATTGAAAAACTAACAAAGGGAACAGAATTCCATCTAATAGTACCCTGTGATGCTTCTGAATCGTCAATAAGTAATTCTTTGACACTGAAGAAGAAAGGATGGTCCTCAGTGATGATTTCCAGGGCTGAGGACCATGTCAATCCATGGGCCTTAATCAGTGCTCTAGCGAAATCACAAGTTCCGATATCTTACATGGCGCAAGGAACTTCCAGCTTAAGCGGAATCTCTATCTTCAAACAAGAGGCAATTTTAGAACATGCGATGCGCCCTTTCCCAACAGTTTTTGACTGCGGCACTTTAATGGCCGAAAATAAGGGGAATCTTCACGAAAATCACTATGAAAAAGTTTTAGGAAAGAGTAATTTAGAAGTGAAACCAGGACAAATAGACCCAGAAAAAATGTTATCTGATCCTTTGCTAATGATTTCAAAAATGGTGGAGAAGAGACAAGAGGTGACGAAAGGAGTTTAAGATGTCTAACAAGCCGCCAACAAGAGTCATAGCTATAGCAAGCGGTAAAGGCGGCGTTGGGAAGACCATGGTGTCTGTTAACTTGGCCGCCACAATTGCTTCGACACGAAAAAAAGTGTTGCTTTTAGACGCTGACCTCGGTTTGGCAAATTGCCAACTGGCTCTGGGTGTGCGGACACCCTACAATTTTAGTCACGTCCTTTCGGGAGAAAAATCCTTGGTAGAAATCATGGTAGATGTTTCCGAAAATCTGAAGCTTATACCAGGCGCTAGTGGTGTTAAGCGGATGGCGAGCTTAAATCCTTCTGAAATCAATAGTATTATTGGTGCATTCTCAGCGATCACCGAGGACATAGACTTCATGATAGTGGATGCCGCCGCAGGCATTTCCGAATCCGTTATGATGTTCCTAGCGGCTTGCCAGGAAAGATATATCATAGTAAATAACGATCCCTCCTCGATAGCCGATGCTTATGGCACCATAAAAGTAATGACTGAAGACCATAATCTAAATCGAATTTATTTAGTACCCAATAAGGTTAGGTCTCAAGAAGAAGGCGAGAGTATATTTAATAAGCTAAACTCGATAACTCAAAGGTTTTTAAACCGAGAATTACAATATCTTCACTCTGTAAGGCTAGACGAAATGGTAGAAAGGTCTTTAAAGGCGTCGGAACCTCTTATTTCCTGCGCACCGACTAGCCAAGCAACCCGTGATTTCAAAGATTTAAGCGACGTAATAAATGCGATTGACGTAGATAACGAGGTTAGTGGAGGTATACAATTTTTTGTAGAACGTCTAACCTTATCTAAGACCGCTTAATTAGGAAAATCTCAGTCATGTCAGATATCAAAGTTTACCAAGATATCCAGAGTGGAACCGACGGCCCTGACGGCATAATGGCTCACTTAGGGCTAGTCAAGAGAGTTGCAAGCCACCTAAAAGGTAGGCTACCAGAGTATATGGATCTCGATGAATTAGTCCAAGTCGGCATGATCGGGTTGATAGAAGCGACTAAAACTTTTGACGCCACAAAAGGGGTCGAATTTGAGGTTTTCGCAAAAAGTAGAATTAGAGGGTCTATTCTAGACGAAGTAAGGAAACTTTCTCCTCTCCCAAGGTCGGCGATATCTACGGTAAGAGAACATAATGAGGCTACCCAGATTCTGACAAATAACCTGGGTAGACAGCCCACCAATGCCGAAATGGCTGACCATTTAGGAAAGGACCTTGAAACTTTTGAGAAGGACAGAACTCACGCGCACAGATTTCAAACCGAGTCGCTAGAAGCCCAACCTCTGGAACAGATTGATCAGCCGGCTAGCCATGTAAATGAACCTGAAAACCAAGTAGAAAAAGAAGAATTAATAGAAGAGGTCGCGTCGGCTATCGACAAATTACCAGAAAGAGAAAGAATGGTGATGTCCCTCTACTACGTCGAAGAGATGAATTTGAAAGAAATTGGGGCTGTGTTAGAAGTAAGTGAATCCAGAGTAAGCCAAATTTTATCCGCCTGTGTGATAACATTGCGTGGGCAGCTAAATGTCGACAGTTCTGTCTAAGCCATTTGAGTATATAGGATAGAAAAATGGGTATTTTTAAAAGCAATGCTGCAAAAGGCGCTATGAAAGCAGCCCAGGCAGCCTACTTAAAAGCCAAAAAAGGCAATCCTGACAGTAGGGAAGATCGCTCGTTAAAAATTCGAATTGCGCTAAGAAGCCGCGCTCATCTGGATAAAACCTTTATTGATGGTGCTAAAAAGACGGAAGTCTTCCAGGATGCAATGATGCAAGCGATAGCGGCAGAATCAGATAAGCCTTCGCCCCCCAAGGCCAACCCTTATCAGCTGGTGAAAACGGTAAATGGAGAAGTATTTGCCTACGTACCACAAGCTTTTGTTGACCAAATGTTTGCTTTGGGTGGTAACTACCAGACTATGCAAGTGAATGCCGAAAGTGCGATAGAGGCTGCGCAAATCATAGCAGATCAGGTATATGACGATCTTGGCTTAGACGATACTTTCGAAGCCCTCTCATTTCTACGGGAAGAAGTTTCCGGCGACAAGTCGGCAGGCGGACCGAGTAGTGATTAGTTAGACTAGCTCACCACATTGTTTGTTCTATGACTACCATACTTCTAGTAACAGTTTTAATCGGGATTACCGCAGCCGTCGTCCTAATGGTCTACCTAATTGACAGGATCAATAACCTGGAACAATATACTATCGAGAATCTGCAAACGGGCGACAATACTAGGATACCAGAAGCCAAAGATATACCTACCTCAAGCAGTTCCAAAAATAGCCTCTCTGGATTATCTGGAAAAAACCTGTGGGACGCCATGTGTGGCAAAGAGCCAGAGGGTGTAGATACTAGTGACTTGTCAAGTATACGCACCAGCTAAGAAGTGGTTCTACAAAAGCATATAGAAAGAATATTCGAGGATGCCCGAACTGAAGCGGATCGCCACAAAAAACACCTAAGAATCCTGTAGACGTCTCTACATTAAGAGGAGTTGTAAATTCTTGGATTCCTCCTCAACACGCATCTACAATATATAAAGTCGGGTACGAATTCGATCGGGCTGAAGACGGCGATATGAATCGTCTTTCATCCTCTCTTGATGAATCGTGTGCCGTCCTTTATTCCCGGACTGATCTCGCCCTAAATGAACCCTATTCGGGACGCTTATTAGGTGTGTCCGGCGACGATTTTGAACAGATTTCGATCGATGAGGGACCTGCCTGACAGCTGATCAGCCCTCACCCCGTATTCCTCAACTCTCGTTAGACGTAGAAACAGATTTAGGATATTTGATTATCGAAGGATCCTCTATTTCCTCTTTCTCCAGCTGAGAACGTAGTTGAGCTTCTTCAATGGCGGCTTTCTTTTGCAACGCCTCCAAATATCTTTCCCTTTCCAGCTTAACCAGTGCCGCGACGTCTTGGTTTAGACTTTTAACGCCCGTCAGTTTTTTCTCAAAAGCTCCCATTCTTCGACTTAATTCGCCTACCGATTGGTTGAATTTAGCAGCTTCCGCGCTATGCCCGTCCACTTTTTGTTTTAATTTGTTGATTTGGATCGCCACCTTATCTGTATTTTTACTTATTTTTTCCGCTGCCTGCTCAGGAACAGTTTTCTTCAATTCATTTACCGTCTTTTCCGCACTCGCAACCGCTTCCAGGACGGAAGATTGTGCCTCTTCAAAAGCAGTCTGTTGATCAGCAAGTTTTTCAATAGACAGATTAATATCTTCGAAAGTAGCTAGGGCTGAGTTCATTTTGACTATCCGTTTCCCAACTGCCATCAACATCGCATCTATTTGAGACGTTCTCGTGGCCAATTGATACGCCATAAAACCATAAATAAAAGCCGAAACCACCAACGCGGTTACCGAACCAATCAAGATCCTCGTACTGAGGACAGTGCTGCGTTTACTTGCCTCCGTTAAAACATCCGCTCTTTCATGCAAGCGATCTAAACCTAGTTCAAGCGTACTAGCCGCCTTCGCAGTCACATCGGCAGCAGCATTCGCAGCTTCGGCGGTATCCAACACGTTTGGGATTAGGAGCTCCAGTTTATCAGAGACATCATCTACGCCCTCAGAGACGCCATCTACGCCCTCAGAGACACCGTCTACGTCCCCATGGTCTTCCTCTTCTCCCTCGATTTGCTCCTCTTTATCGCCTGTCTCCCCTGTCGACTCTATGTCCGCTCCTTCTTCTTCGGAACTCATTGACGAGTCGTCCTCCATTTTTGTAGGTTCTTCAGCGCCTGTATCCGGCAATTCAATTTCTTCTGTCGATCGATCTTCTTCACTCATGTTTTTCTATGCTCGTATTCTCACGCCTTATTGAATTTATCCTCTCTCTTATATCGGCAGTCTTAGCTTTCACTTTAGCAATTCGCCTTTTAAACAAATCTTTGTACGAAAAAGTATTCAACCGATCCATCAATGAACCGGTCCAACCTTTACTCTGAAAGGCAAATGCCAACCGGATTTGCTCAGAACCGGCATCGTCATTTCTTTTGATTTTCTCCCTGGGCTCAGAAGATGCGCTAGGTTCGGCCGCTACCTGATTCAGGATAGTTTGAGAACCCAAATTCTGGTCCAAATTCGGTCCTTTCTTTCTCGGACGCCTAACTAAATCGGAAACGTCATAGCCTTCTACCTCTACTTTACCGGAGGTACCGTAGCGACTAAATAGTTCATCAGCTCTGCTCATTTTTTATACCACCCACACTCCTTTTCAAACATTGTTAGTCGTTGATAATGACTCTCTTCAGTAAACCGGTGTTCCTGATCCAAAAATCGGCAGGCAATTGATATTCTTTAGCCCAAGATTCCGCTTCTTCTCTAGAATCAAAAGGCCCAGATAAAACAGCCACAAACTTATTGTCCCCTGATTTTATGGGTGCTACGAATGAATCTCTTAGCCCTTCATAACTAGCTATGAAATCTTCAGCCTGAAAAACCTCCGAAAACACTATGTGCTGAATAAAAAAACTAACATCATCAGAACCTAAAACGCGTTCAGCTGAGGCGTTCAATCTCGACGCCGCATTTTCAATTTCGACCGCAACGTCTTCCTGTATATTCATATTAACATCATCTGACCCACTCCTGAGCTCTCCGGTGTCCCTGTCAGGTTTAGCGCTATCGTCGTCCGAGATCGTATTT
>CAZXQY010000090.1:9141-10603 GCA_964642505.1 uncultured Gammaproteobacteria bacterium
GAGGCAATGACGTTGGGTTCATTTACAATTATGTCCGACAGACCTAGCGTCAAAACTAGTGCCCCTTCACCGTCAGATGAAAAATTGATGGATTCAAGCGAAATCAGCTCACTGTTACTTAACTCGCGTTTATTTTCGTTACTTGACACCTTCTCGTCTTGTATCGGAACCTCACTAAACTGCCCCATAAAGGAGATATAGGAGCTTACCCAGAAACCCGACCATCCTTCTATACTGTCTGGCACTCGTTGACTCAACAGTAAGACACTAGCCGACAAGCACAACGTTAACAAAAGTAGACGTCTAAAAGGCCTTTCAGACGATGGAATAGGTTCGCCTGTGGTTCTAGGATGTTCACCCGAATCATGAACAGGAACGACTTCTTCAATCGATTCTTCAGGAGTGGGTTCCGGTGTCGTTATAACACTATCTGCTACGATAGGTTCTGGTACGATGGGTTCCCGGGGCTCGCTTTTTCGCTCATCGAGACCCGCGATCAGCAACATTTTCTCAACCTCAGCCGAATAGCCTTTTAATTTTCCAATTTGTCTAAGTTGCCTAACTTCTTCTAAAGTAGGCGCATGGACTGTCCATCTATGCACTCGCCGACCAAGCTTATCAAACCTAGTCTCAAATTCCGCCAATGACGATTTGTCCACAAATAACGCTACCCGGACATTCGCACCAGGAAAATCTCGGATCAGTCTAATTAGTAACGTCCACTCCTGCTCTTTGACCGTGCTAGCATCATTTATAACCAAAAGATGGACCGAAGTATCAGCACTCGCTGGCTTTCTAGCTTCGTCAATACTCATATTAGCCAGCATTTGATTAAATCGTTTCAACAATCCATCTTTACTAGTGGAAAGAAACACTTCC
This sequence comes from uncultured Gammaproteobacteria bacterium, assembly GCA_964642505.1. Taxonomy (GTDB): domain Bacteria; phylum Pseudomonadota; class Gammaproteobacteria; genus TMED69. The sequence goes on from CAZXQY010000090.1 coordinate 10,021, forward strand.
AAATGGAATTGTTCGTTATCTTTGAGTCTACCTATCAATAGCCTACAGTAATGGTCAAGGACACCCTCATCTCCTATCACCACCAAGCTCTTCTCTTCCTTTTCAACCGCACTTATCGCGGATAGAAAAGGTTTTTTATCCTCTTTTCGGTATAAAAGATCGCCGTCAAGTGACCAAGCATCTGCTTCTGATTTGGATTCCGTTGGGTGTTCTCTCATTTTTTAAACTCGTAACATTTGTTAACGTTATTGTAGCTCACCGTTGGAATCAAATCGCAAATCTTTCGGCACCTCAGGATTGGGCCTTTGGATCCCCGCACCACCTGCTTCAAAAGTATTGAGACTAAATACATACGCGATAACTTGTGCGACAGCATAATACAAAGACTCGGGTACTGACTCGTTGACTTCAGTGGTGAAATACAAAGCTCGAGCCAGAACTGGAGACGCAAATAAAGGTATATTGGCGTCCTCCGCCCGTTCTCTGATAGCAAAAGCTACCAAGTCACTACCTTTCGCCACTACGGTGGGAGCATCGTCTTGAGACGGATCGTAATTCAAAGCGATTGAAAAGTGTTCCGGAT
>CAZXQY010000091.1:0-10591 GCA_964642505.1 uncultured Gammaproteobacteria bacterium
TATATTGTCATGAATAACGGTACTTATGGGCTTACAAAAGGGCAGGCATCGCCAACCGCGCCTGAGGGATGGCAAAATAAGTCTTTTAAAGCTGGAGGGAGGAACCTTGAGGAAGATTTTGATCCCATCATGTTAGGCCTGAGTATTCCGGGGTCCACCTATCTTGCTAGAGCATATGCAGGGCAGCCTGCGCAGCTTAAATCTCTAGTGGTCGGGGCGTTGAAACATAGTAGGGATGGAAAAGGGATGGGGTATGTTGAAGTACTGTCGCCTTGCGTTACCTATAATGATACTTATAGAGATTGGAGAACGTCAGTCTATGACATCGATTCAGAGGGCGGCTACGATCCGAGTAATAGAGCCGCAGCTTTTTCCAGGATGAGTGAGTTGCGGGAAGAAGGAAGACTGCCTTTAGGGCTGATTTACGAAGGTAAACACCCGGCCCTAGAGACTATCTCTTTGAACGACGAACTGCCTGCCCCTGCACTTCACGATCTATCCGCTAACCAATTTCAGAAAGGGTATGAAGAAGCGTTGCAGTCATTTATCAAATAAGTGTTAAGGGTTTTTAGAACTCGGCATAACTGAGAAAAGGGCTTGAGGGCCCTTTTTTTAGTTAAGTGTGAGTCATTTAAATAGGAGTTTTAGTCATGGTGGAGGATCTGTTTAGCCTGGAGAATAGGACCGCGTTAATAACAGGGGGTAGTAGGGGGCTAGGACGAGAGATGGCGTTAGCTTTCGCTAAGAAAGGTGCTAACGTCGCGATCGTGAGTAGGAAACTAGATAATTGTGAAGCCGTCGCAGAGGAAGTACGGGCCCTGGGAAGGGAAGCCATCGGACTGAGTTGCCACGTCGGCAACTGGGACCAATTAGAAACTACGGTTGATATGGTCGTTTCCGAGCTAGGACCCATAGATTTATTGGTAAATAATGCTGGATTGTCTCCAACCTACCCGTCTCTGGATTCGATTTCGGAGGAGCTTTTTGACAAGGTTGTCTCATTAAACTTAAAAGGACCTTTTCGATTAATGGCCCTGATAGGCAAACAAATGAGCGAAAATAGCGGTGGTTCAATAATAAACGTTTCTAGCGTCGCGTCCGTCGCCCCGAGCCCTGGCTCTCAGCCGTATGGTGCAGCAAAGGCCGGTCTTAATTCGTTAACTCAGGCGTTCGCTCATGCCTATGGCCCTAAAGTTAGGGTTAATTGTATTATGGCAGGACCCTTCCTTACTGATATCTCGAAGGCATGGGATATGGAAGTATTTGATAAACGGGCTACGAAAATGCCCTTAAAGAGGGGGGGCGACCCCTCTGAAGTCGTCGGTGCTGCTCTCTATTTCGCGAGTAATGCTTCAAGTTTTACGACTGGCTCAGTGTTGGCGGTAGACGGCGGATGGATAGGCGGGGACGACTGAGTTAAAATTCCCCTACAAGAAAAATTTCACCGTTCGATATTAGGCTTATGACCAAAAATACACCCTACGTCTATAAACCAAAGTTAGTGGAACAAATCGTAGTTAGAGAGTTTAATTTCGAATTTCCGCCTGATCTCAATCCTTTATGGGTTCCAGATAATCCCGTACGCTCCCATTTTTTTAATGGCATTTCCTTGACGATGCCTTATCTAGAACCATACATGGTAAAAACTAATCACGAGGTGTTGAGCTATATCAAGGACCCAGCGCTATTAGACGATGTCAAAAGATTTAATGCTCAAGAAACGGCTCATTTCCGCTGCCATAGACGGATTAACGAGCTTCTGAAAATCAACGGCTATCCTGTCTTCGGTAAAGTGGAAGAGGTTAATAAACGTCATTATCAACGTCTATCCGAACGAAAATTAATCACAAAGTTAGCTTATAGCGCTGGTTTTGAAACAATGACCAAAGGTTTCAGTGTGTGGATGGCTAATAAGAGAAGGAAGCTATGGAAAGGTGCGGATAAAAATATGACAACCTTCTGGTTGATGCATTTGACTGAAGAAGCCGAGCATAAAACAGTTGCCTTCGACGTGTACATGACCGTTTATGGGGATAAATATTTGCCGAGGGCGTTAGGGGTATTGCATGGCAGTTTCGGGGTAGTAGGTTTGTCTTTTTTAGGAATGTTTGCAGCAATGAGGGAAGATAGAACTATTCTTAATCCTAAGAATTGGTGGCGGATTTGTTCGCTTATCGGCTCAATACTATGGAACGTTGGACCCTACCTTTTACATGCAATGCTTCCTTGGCATAATCCAAGAGATCTCAAGGATGCAGAATGGATGCTAGAATGGATTGAAGGTTCCAAAACGCTCAGAGACGGGGACAAGGTCCCTCTTCTGGATACGGATCACCCCGATATTCCAGTACCGTTTGAACAAAAATAGGGAGGCGAATTATGGAGCAATATCAAAAATTTATGATAATAAACGGTCTTTTAATAGTCCTAGTAGCCATGTTGGCTGGTTTTATGCTGATATTTTCGTTAATTGGAGGACTAGAATTGTGGCCCGGTTACATTTTGCAAATTCCGGTCTACGGGACAGAAGCGGGTTGGGTTAGGGCACATAGCGGTGGGATTACGAATGGCTTACTGGTATTGGTCATTGGAACTATCCTTCCAAAATTCGACTTTGAAGGACTCTCCAAGAAACTAGTTAGTTATGGGTTTGTATATGTAGCTTGGTCTTTTACCGTATTTTATTGGTTCGGGAATGCGGCCGGCAACAGGGCTCTAACCCTAGGGGACAATCCGTTAGGTCCTAGTGATTTGGCAGGCATAGTCGGCTTTCTTCCGGCTTTCCCTAGCGTGTTTATCGTGCTCTTTTTACTAGGGATTTGTGTAAGGGGTTGTTTAACAACGCGCTCATAGAATTAATACAGATGGCGGTAGTCAGTATAGCAATGTTAGCTATTTAACATAATATACATTATGCGCAATAATAAGTTTAAGAATAGATAATTAGGTAGTTGAACCTCAAATGGAGAACTTGATTAAAATCGTGGTCGTCGGAGGTGGTCCCGCTGGCCTGTCCGTGATTTTGGCGATGCAACAGTGGGAAAAACGGGACAAATTACAAATCACCCTGCTAGAACCCTCAGATTGGCATGACTATCAATCTTCTTGGGTGATGTATTCTACAAATTCAATCGGAAAAAATCCGCTGAGGCGTCATATTGCTCAGATTTTATCACCCGATCAAATAAACTGGGTTAATGAGTCGGCTGGTGAATTTCATCCGGATAGAAATTTTGTCCTCACGGAGGCTGGTACCCAATTAGACTACGATTATTTGATTCTGGCGTGCGGTCTTATTGCCGACTGGGACTCTATCAAGGGGCTCCATGGAAAATTAGGAAGAGATGGTATTACTAGTATCCTAAGCTATCCGACACTCGACTGGACCAAAAAGGAGTTTCGTTCGTTCGAAAAAGGCCGAGCGGTCTTCACCCACCCTGGCTCCGTGTCTAATTCAGATGGCCCTGCTCTGGAAATGGCGTTTCTTATGCGCAGTAAATTAGACCTAGATACACCGTCGAGCGAAACGAGCATAATTTATTATTCGGGATCAGATGAGCTTTTCCCGGTGACAAAATGCGGGCATGTTCTATCTCAATACTTTAAAAAGAAGAATATTCAATATCACTTAGGAAAAAAATTGATCGAAGTCAGGCCGAAGAATAGAGAAGCCATATTCATGGATATAGAAAAAAATACAGTGTTGGTTGAAAAATATGATTTTTTGCACATAACCCCATCGCTGCGATCTCCCCTATCTGTTGCTAGAAGCCCATTATCCGATAGTTCAGGCCTTGCAGAAGTCGATCCTCATACCTTACAGCACACGAGGTATACAAATGTGTTCGCGTTAGGAGACATTTCTAATGTGCCGATTGTTCGAAACGCTTCAGCGATCAGATATCAGATGCCTGTCGTCGTGTCAAATATCGCGGCGTCGATTCTTGGAAGACCAGAACGAAAGAGATTTGATGGTTCCACTCATCATATGATATTGACTTCAGAGGACCAAGGAGTCTGGTTTAAGCTCAAATTTCTGGAACTTAAGAATTCACCCCTCTTAAAGAAAACGCTTACCGAAGGTGCTTCCGTAGCTCGGTTTAAAAAACGACTGTCGCCTTTGATATATTGGAGGTTTCTAGTGGCTGGGAAACGGTTTCCCGGTTTTTTTCCTCAGTCCCACTTGACTGATTTTTAGAATCAGTGTTCTTAATTAATTAGGAACAAATTAAGGAACTGGTCCACTGCTAGGGCCTCTAGTCGATCTTGATTCAGACATAGATTAAGGATCTCTTCACACCTCCACGCAGGAAATCGCGTTTGGAGATTTTTCAGAAATTTCTTCTCTAGTAGTGGTATTCCTTCTTCTCGGCGCCGGCGATGGCCAATGGGATACTCCACTTCAATTTTCTCCGACTTGGTGCCGTCTTGAAAGAAAATCTGTATAGCGTTAGCAATTGACCTTTTGGAAGGGTCGAGGTATTCGGTAGAATATCGACTATCTTCGATTATTTCCATTTTTTCCCTTAATACGTCTATACGAGGGTCGCTTTTGTGATACTGATTTTCGTAATTTTCTGCGACTAAGTCGCCTGTTAATAGTGGTACAGCAATCATATATTGGAGGCAATGGTCTCTATCGGCTGGATTTGCTAAAGGGCCAGACTTGGAGATTATTCTGATCGCCGATTCATGGGTAGACACTTCTATTTTGGATATTTCATCTAGCTGCTCACGGATAGCGGGATGTAACTTCACAGCTGCTTCTACGGCTGTTTGAGAATGAAATTCTGCCGGAAAAGAGATCTTAAATAAAATATTTTCCATGACGTAGTTAGCATATTTACGATCTAATTCAAATGACTTACCTTTGAACAAGACGTCGTAGTAGCCCCAGTTCGGAGCCGATAGAACAGTCGGTATGCCCATCTCACCCTTCATTGTCATCATAGCTAATCGGACAGCTCTAGAGGTCGCATCTCCTGCCGCCCAAGATTTTCGCGAGCCAGCATTTGGTGCATGTCTATAGGTTCGTAAGGAGCAGCCATCAACCCAAGCTTGGGATACCGCATCAGCTATCTGGTTTTTATTTCCCCCTAGCAGCTTAGTCACAACTGCGGTTGATGCGACTCGTACCAACAAGACATGATCCAGGCCGACTCTATTGAAACTATTCTTTAAGGCTAATACCCCTTGTATTTCATGAGCTTTGATCATCGCAGTTAAAACGTCTCTCACAGTGAGTCGTCTGTCACCGAATGTAGCTGGGTTACGGCAAATGTAGTCTGAAATCGCCAATATACCGCCTAGATTATCTGAGGGGTGCCCCCACTCCGCTGCTAGCCAGGTATCGTTGTAATCAAGCCATCGAATTGCACAACCAATATCCCAGGCCGCTTTTACTGGGTCTAACTCGTGGGTCGTTCCTGGTACGCGGGCTCCGTTTCGGACCACTGTCCCCGGCACGATAGGTCCCAGGTGTTTAGTGCATTCGGGAAATCTTAGTGCTAATAAGCCACAGCCCAAGGTGTCTATTAAACAATTCCTAGCCGTGTCAAAAGCCTCGGAGCTGTCAATGTCATAGTCATCCACATATTCCGCTATTTCGATCAACTCTTCGTCCGGAGCCGGTCGTTCATTTAAATCAACATTTGCACTCATTAACTAATTCCTTTACCTATTTATGTCCCAGCCAATTTTAAGGGCGATTTTCAATGTCTACCCATTCCGAGCTGTCAGGCCCAGTATAGTCTGCGCTCGGTCGTATAATCCTATTATTTGATCGCTGTTCTATGATATGAGCTGCCCATCCGGAGACTCTTGAGCACACGAAAATAGGAGTGAAAAGTTTGGTGGGAATTCCCATGAAATGATAGGCGGAGGCATGGTAAAAATCTGCATTAGGAAAAAGCTTTTTCTCTCTCCACATAACCTCGTCAACTCTTTCGGAGATCGGGAAAAGAGTAGTGTCGCCAACCGCTTTTGACAATTTTTTTGCCCAATCTTTAATGATTCCGTTACGAGGATCGGATTCTCTATAGATTGCATGCCCGAAACCCATGACCTTTTCCTTATTTTCAAGCATTCTCAGTAAGCTACCTTCAGCTTCGTCTGGGTTGGCCCATCGAGATATCATATCCATAGCGGCTTCGTTTGCTCCCCCATGTAAGGGGCCTCTTAACGAACCGATGGCCCCTGTTATCGAAGAATGGATATCTGACAAGGTGGAAGCACAAACTCTTGCGGTAAAGGTAGAGGCGTTGAATTCGTGCTCGGCATACAATATTAGTGAGACGTTCATCACCTTTTCGTGTAGCTTGCTGGGTGATTTGCCATGTAAACAAGACAGGAAATGACCTGCGATAGACTTATCCTCTGTTTCCGCTTCTATTCGTACTCCATCAAGGCTAAATCGATACCAGTAATTAATTATGGAAGGTAAAATGGCCAGAAGGCGGTCAATTTTTTCATGTTGCTCGGAAAAATCGGTTTCCGTTTCTAGATTTCCGAGGAGGGAACAACCTGTTCTCAACACATCCATTGGATGTGCAGAACTAGGTATGAGCTCCAATCCCGATTTTAATTCAGAGGGCAAAGCACGCATTTTCTTGAGTTTGGAAATATATTGATCCAGTTCATTTTTATTGGGTAACTTGCCGTAGAGCAAAAGAAAAGCCACCTCTTCAAATTGTGCTTTTTCAGCCAAAGTTTTTATATCGTGTCCTCTGTACGTCAGCCCTGCCCCTGTTTTGCCCACCGTACATAAAGCAGTTTCTCCGGCGCTTTGGCCTCTTAAACCCGCACCTCCCAGTTTTTTCTCTGCCATTGTTTGAGTCCTCTTAGCAATGTTTTTTTGTTTTTTAAGTTTTAATCTGTACCGTAAAGAGAGTCTAATTTTTTCTCAAAATCGTGATATCTTAGATAGCCATATAATTCTTCCCTTGTTTGCATCTTTCCTATCAGTCTTTTTTGGGAACCTTTGTCAAGTAGTTCAACGTATAATTCCTCGGCAGCCTTATTCATAACCCGAAAAGCGCTGAGTGGATATAACACTATTCCAACTCCGGCTTCTAGTAGTTGTTGAGTGTCAAAGAGTGGAGTCGTACCAAATTCAGTTATATTAGCCAGTATGGGAACACCGATAGCTTTACTAAAATCTTTATAATCCTGTAGCTCCCTCATGGCTTCCGGAAATATCATATCGGCACCGGCCGCCACACATGCACCGGCGCGATCAATTGCCGCCTGCAAACCTTCTACCGCCAAAGCATCTGTTCTAGCCATAATTACGAAATTAGTGTCCTCTCGGGCATCCGCTGCGGCCTTAATTCTGTCAACCATTTCTTCTAAACTAACTATCGCTTTATTAGGGCGATGCCCACAACGTTTTTGAGATATCTGGTCTTCTATATGAATAGCCGCGCAGCCTGCTCGATTCATTTCTTTAACCGTGCGGGCGATATTGAATGCCCCACCCCATCCCGTATCCACGTCTACTAATAGAGGTAACGAAGAGGCTGCCGTTATTCTTTTGACGTCTTCTAAGACGTTATCTAGAGAGGTCATGCCCAGGTCCGGTAATCCATAAGAAGAGTTCGCAACTCCTCCACCCGATAGATATATGGCTTTATGTCCAATTCTTTGGGCCATCATCGCGCAGTACGCATTTATTGTCCCGACCACTTGCAATGGCTTATTTTTCTCTACAGCATCTCGAAATGTTTTACCGGGGGATTTAATCATTAATGGAACCTTACATTAAAGTTTTAGGTGGAATAGTTTATATTCTGTTTAAGTAACGGCCGGAGCCGCTAGACTGAAAGTCAAAGGTCGGCTATTTAACGAACCTTTTTAAAATTCAAATGCCTATTTTGGTATTCTCAGAACTTTATATTCTTATTGGAAGGCAGGTAAGCTCAGTTTAGTCGGTTTCTCATGTCTACTGATTTAGATTTGTCTTCCACTAAGTTGATTTTAAGGAATTTACCTTATTTTGGCAACGAGAAACGCTTATATCACTCTGTCATTTGTCTCCAAATTTGAACAGAGAATAAAAATTCCTGGTGGTTTGTAAGGAAAAATCATCTAGATTTTCGTTTCTGAGCTCAGATAAAAATTTAGCAGTATGGCAGACGTAAGACGGTTGATTCTTTTTCCCTCTTTCAGGAACCGGAGCTAACCAAGGAGAGTCTGTTTCCACTAAAATGTTTTCGTCCGGAATTTTTTTGGCAACTGTTCTTAATTCTTTAGCATTTTTAAAGGTAACAATACCCGAGAAAGATATAAGAAATCCCATATCCATTGCCTCAGACGCTACGTCCCAATCATCCACGAAACAATGCATTATACCTCCGACACGCTCGGCTTTTTCTTTTTTCAGCAATGGAAGCAAAGAAGAGGATGCGTCTCTACAATGAATAATTATTGGCTTTTGTAACTCTGTCGCAGCCCTAATATGGTTTTTAAATTGACGTAATTGACGCTCCTTGTCGAAAGGTTGATAAAAAAAATCTAAGCCGGTCTCGCCAATAGCTATGACTTGCTCGTTAGCCCCAAGCTGTACCAGCGTATCCACATTGGGTTCTAAACTGTCCTTGTCACAATTCGGGTGTACTCCTACTGATGCCGATACTTCCGGATATCTTATCGCCGTATGTAAAACATCATCGTAGGTCTCAAGATCGATTGAAACAGAAAGTATATGTTCTATTCCATTATTTTTCGCGTCACGAACGATTTGATCCAAACCGTCGTCTGTTTGGGCCAACAGTGGTAAATGGCAATGGGAGTCTACTAACCTCATACTTAACCGAATTAATAGCCTAGTGGTTTGAGAGAAATTTTCTATCGATTCTACATAGTGTGTGTTTTACGGTCCGATCCAAGTGCACCTGCTAGAAGCTTTTCTATTTTGGCTTTAGTGGCGCCTTTGTCTAGTTCATTAAATTGAACCCCTACTCCTGCTACCTTGTTACCTTGTGCGTCCTCGGGTGTAATCCAAACAACTTTTCCGGCTAACGGTAGCTTTTCTTTACTATCTGTCAAGGTGAGGAGCATAAACACTTCGTCTCCTAACGAGAACAAACTTTTAGTAGGTATAAACAACCCTCCATTGTCAAGGAACGGCATATAAGACGCATACAGCGCGCTTTTGTCTCTGATAGTTAGCGACAGAACACTATTTTTCACTCAAATCATCCAAATTTACGAGTTTGACTTTCTTCAAAAATCACTAGCCAGTTGTAGAGCAATGATTCTACAACATCACTGCTTTTTATACCCTCAGAGTTGCAACATTTCCATTTTATTTCAAAGAGATGCTGATTTAACTTACAAATATCAGATAATTTTAATTTATCGGATAGAGTTTGCAAAGTTAATTTTTTCCCTTGCGATACAAAAAGTTTCTTGGGTAATTTAGAATATTTTAAGGTGGCGATCGCATGACACAAACTTTCCATATTTTCCAGGAAATTAATGCTATTTTGTTTAAAGTACTTCTCCGACAAATCGACCACGTTCTTATAGCCATCGGTCAACAAGAGGAGATCTGACAAGAGCTCTGGCATGATCCGGTTATCCGTATTACTGTTTTCTAATTGATCGAGTAGTTCCAACGGGGAGCCAATTATCAACTGAGAACCTCTAGGGAGATTTTTCTTCAAGTCGAAACCTCGAGATCCTAACCATGCCAACACTTCTCCCCTAGTAGGGCTAGGAACAGATATTTGCTGGCATCTACTTATCAAGGTGCGAGGAATAGGAGCAGGGTTTTCCCAGTTTAGTAAAAACACTGTATTAGCTGGCGGTTCCTCTAAAAGTTTCAGCATCGCGTTGCTTGCACTAATGTTCAAATCGTTAACCGGATCTATTATAGCTATTTTGATCTCAGAGATGGTTGGTTTAGATGAAAAAAAATCTATCAATTGCCTAACAGCGTCGATTGTTATCGTAGAATTTGTTTCTAGCAGCTCCAGCCTCTTGATGTCTGGGTGATTGTGGCTATCAAAAAGTATGCAATTTCGACAATTTGAGCATGGGATGATTCCATCTTCCACACAAAATATTCCTTTAGTTAATTTTTCTATTAGTATCCTAGCTCCAAGTCTTTCTTGGGACTTAAACAGATAGACCTGTGATAACATACCTTTCTTTTCCGCATTTAACAGAAAGTTCCAAGTGCTTTGTAACCAAGAGTAATCTTCTAACATTTAAATACTCTGCAGATTTCATATTGGATAGACTTCAGAACTTCCTCTTTCGAACGGTCGGAGTCAATAACGATTATCCGATCAGGTTCATCTGATGCCCGTTGGAGATACCCCTTTCTCACTTTTTCAAAGAATTCCCGGTCTTGCCTTTCAAAACGATCCTTGTTGTTCCTGCTTTTGATGCGTTCTAGACAGACCGATAATGGAGCGTCCAAGAGAAAAGTAATATCGGGTTTAATATCTGGATGTACTATCTTGACAAGAGAGTCAATTTCTTCAAAGGGTAATCCTCTACCACTGCCTTGATAGGCGTAAGTGGCATCGACAAAACGATCACTTACTACGAATGTTCCGTCTCGTAAGGAAGGTTCTATTATTCG
>CAZXQY010000092.1:0-9574 GCA_964642505.1 uncultured Gammaproteobacteria bacterium
ACGGACGTGATGAACAACCAAACGGCTATCGAGTATGCGAAGGTCCTCCGCGCCAGAAATGCGGGGCATATGCAAACGACAATGGTGACCGGGGATCCGAAAGCTGATCAGGCTCACATGGAGGAACTGGCGAAAGTCAGCGGTAGGCCTATAGTCTTTAATGTGGTTCAGGCTACAGATACTAAACCTCACATACATAGGAAAGTGTTGAGCTGGTTAGATCGGTGCAGACAAGAAGGAACGCGTGTCTATGGACAAGGATTGACCACGGACGCTGGATTCGCTTTCACCTTTGTTGATTGGAATTTATTTGATGAGTGCCCTGCCTGGCGGGAGGCCACAGTCGGTAGCCCGGAAGAGCGACTGTCGAAATTATCAGATCCGGAAAGGCGACCAGGGTTAAGGGAACAGATTCCTGAATTTGTTTTGGGACCCTTCGAAAATATTGTCCTTACTGGCCCGGCTTCTGAGGCGTCCCAGAAATGGTTGGATCATACGATCGGACAGATTGCTGAACAAACTGGGAAGCACCCGGTAGATGCCATGTTAGATATTGTGGTCAATGAAAACTTGGAGACAGAATTTTTCTCTATGCCTCCTAACGGTAAGCTAGAGTATCTGAAGGAAATAGTTGACAACCCGTATGTACTTTTCGGAGTTTCTGATGGAGGAGCGCATACTAAATTTCTAACGGCCGGAAGATATCCTACTGAGACACTGGTAAAAATAGTGAGAGAGAATGATATGATCAGCCTGGAGGATGCTCATTGGCGATTAGCTTCTCTACCTGCTCAGCTAGCTGGCTGTCCAGATAGAGGTATCATCAAGGTGGGGGCACCAGCTGACATAGTGGTTTACGATTACGAAAATTTAGAAGTATTACCGGCTGAGGTGGTGCATGATTTGCCCGGAGGTGAGTGGAGGCGCGTCCAACGAGCCAAAGGTTATCGGTATGTTTTGATAAATGGGGAGGTAACGATTGTTGATGATGAACAAACTGACAACTATTCTGGGCAGTTACTTCGTCACGGGCGGGGGACGCAGAAATTAAAACGGGCTGCCGCTGCCTAGGATTCAAAAGCGTAGTCGAAATGGTTTTTTGTCGGTTGGCGCAAAATCTTAAAATTCATAAGTCAGGTTGAGAGAGAAGGTGGTGGGCTATCCCTACCTGCAACCTTGATAGTAGCACTTAAACAGCTTCCGCAATGGGGGCAGTAGTAATATTGTAGATGGACGGGTTCGTCGATTCTTTCACGAATTTCGATGTCGGATTCTTGAAAAAGTTTTGCGATAGGAGTCGTTACCGTTTTTGTGCAGAGATGCCAATGCTCGCGAGAAGGACCTAAATCCCCTTTGCAAATACCACAAAGACATCGGTCGGACTGCAAAATCAGGCTTCTGCCAGCGGGACGGTCAGCCACATCTCTTAGTAGAAATTTCTTTTGAGGGACAAGTTGGGTCCTAATAGACTCACGGTTTTTCCAAGTAGCCTCATGATCTACAGATACATCATCATTCTCCTGAACGATTGCCCCGTATAGATTTTTGGCGGCAGAGACACTTATTTTGCTCTCTCGTAAATCCTGCTCCACTAGTTCCGGATTTCTCAAGAAAGGATCGCCCAGGCCTCCACCACCGGATGAGGTTGCCCAGTAGACATCATCCATATTAAAAGGCACGTTACTTATCTTAGCTGGTAGAATATCTAGATTTCCTTTCAAAAATTCTGGCGACGACGGTAAAGAACCCGCGGTTATCATTTTCCATATATTCGATTTCCTTAAAATAGCTGTTCTCGCTGCCCCCCCCGGCAACCCTCCACCAAACCCTCTTGCAGGCAGTTCGGCGGCTGCCATAAAAACTGAGCCGATAAACTTGTTGGAACCGTATAATGTGTAAGCTTGGTCTAGTGCTAATCCCCCCCTCTTTAAGCCTGCACCACCAGAATTAACTCGGAAACGACGCCACAATATCAGGAAAGGATCGGCTAATTCGTGAACTTCCACATCCGGAAACGATACGCCGAGAGTGCCCTGATATCCATAAAGATCCTGGCCGTCTCCTGTCGACTGAGCGCCTCCTCCAATCGCGACCAGATTGTCAAGCGGAAAAAATACCGTCAGGCTACCGTCCGCTTTCGTGCCAAACCAAGCTGCTCCTGACCCGGCACTCGGAGCTTGGCCTGCAATCCGGCCATTAATCGACTCTGAATCGCTTAATAAACAGCTCTCCGAAAATAGTTCGGCTACCATCCGTCCCAGTCTTACTCCCGTTTCCATGTGTGCGTTGGTGACAGGGGCTGGGACTATCGGGTTAACAATAGTCCCAGATTTCCCAACATCTATTTCAAGGCATTCCCATATGCCTTCGTTAAATGGGATATCGTAGGCTAGCATGCAAAGCAGCGGAGTAATTACGCCCATCCCAGCGACTGCGCTGGGCCCGGCGTTTACGAAAGCCGCCACTTGCTCAACCCCAGAGAATTTAAATTTCAACTTTCCTGATTTCGCCGTCATTTCACAAAAAACGTCGTACAAGTCCGGCTGGCCCCGCCCATCATATTCCACCCAATCATAAGATCGGAATGTTTCCTGAGGCAGTTTATCTATTTTCTTTGAAAGAGCTATTCTCGATAATCCGATGTTATGATCAATATATTCAAGAAGGTTATTCTCACCATATTGTCTAAACATCTCGATTATTCGTTTTGAACCAGCGTGACAGGCTGCTATCAGACTTCGCACGTCGTTGATGAACGAAGCGGGTACTCTTACATTGGCGGATACGAAGTGTATCCACTCTTTATCTAAAATCCCTTCAATACCGACCCGTACTCCCGGGAATCGAATTGCTTCTTCAAAGCAGTCGTGAGCTTCTGGTGCGATTCCGCTAATGGATGACCCTCCGACATCGATTAGGTGCGCGTTTGTGAAGGTCCACCCTACAAGCTTTTTGTTCATGTGAATTGGCATGACTATGCCGACATCGCCTTGATGTAGAGCGCCTACGGTGTACGGATCATTACAGATAAATATGTCGCCAGGGCGGAGATCACTCGGCAGTCGTTTTTTTATAATTTCTTTAACTGCTATCCGCGAGCTTGCTAGATGAGCGAGGACGTATCCAGCAGCACCAATCTGGCGACCCTTTGCATCGAAAACGACTGCCGAAAAGTCTTTTGCCTCAGTTAAAACAGGCGAACCAGATGTTCTAAGTAACACGACAGACATTTCGTCGGCAATATTTTCAAATCCGCATCTAATAACTTCAGCAGTTATCGGATTAATTCTAGAATTTTCTTTTGTCTTTAGGGATGATGACATACTCTTAGCCCGCAGACATTTCTACTCGGAAATTCGTGTATTTGTCTCTCGTCAGAGTCGCATTTTCTGGTACATAGATCGTAGTGTCTTTGACCTCGATGATAGACGGTCCGTATATAATTCCCCCTGGTTCGATTTTTCCCGATTCGAATATTGCTACTTGTTTGCTTTCATTCAAGTCTGGGAGAAAAATGGAGCGACGCCCGATACAGGCACTTTTTGCCGGACGGGATGTAACCTGGAGCTCGTTTATAGTGGGTTTCTCTCGGCTTGCCAGGCCGATAACAACACAATTTATTAATATTAGGCGAGAGTCGGTCCAGGCTGTTTCAGGGCCAAACTCTTCCTCGTACGCGGCATCGAATTTGCTTCTGAGGTTTCCTAATTGGGAAGGAATGAAATCGTCTTCACAAAGTTCCATATACATTTCATTAAGTTGTCCTTCGTACCGTAAATCAGCCCCAAAGCGTAATTTCACTTCAGAAGGCGAAAATCCCGCTTCCTTCAGATCAGTTAAAATTTCCTGGCTTAGTTTCACCTTAACATTTTGAAGTCGATCTATCCGGTTTTCCTCGTCTAAGGGTATTCCTACTGTTGCCGACTTTCGTCTCACATAGTCGGCTTCGAGCAACCCATATGCAGAAAAAGCTGAGCTATGGTTTGGAATAATCATATCCGTTATAGAAAGGCTGTTGCATATCCCAGCGGCAAAAATAGGCAGTGCTCCACCGTATGCCACGAAAGTACATTTTCTTGGATCATATCCTCTTCGAACCGAAACCCCCCTTAAGGCATTTGCCATGTTGGCAACAACAAGGTTGTAAGCGCCTGCAGCCGTTTGGGTTGCGTCCCAGCCTACGTGTCTACCGATAGTGGTTTCTAATGCCTTTCTCGCCGCTACCACGTTCAACCGATGGACCCCACCCAAGTAATTGTCTGGTCTCAGAATCCCCAGGGTAACAATACAGTCTGTGATTGTAGGAGCAGTTCCTCCTTTTCCATAGCACACCGGACCGGGATCGGAACCAGCGCTTTCCGGGCCGATTTTAGGCACCCCTCGGGGATCTAGACTTACGATGCTGCCTCCGCCTGCTCCGACGGAAACTATGTCTAGTAAACTGATTGCAGTGCTAAACGGGCCAACCTTGCACCTTTGAGCTACTATCGGTTCTCCGTTTTTTATCAACGTAGTATCAAAACTAGTTCCTCCCATGTCACCGCAGAGTAAATTCGTGATGTTATATCGTTTCGCGAGGGCGCCAGCTCCTATCGCCCCTCCTGCTGGTCCAGAGCTATACAGCTGAATAGGGAGCTGTTTGACTTCTTCATCACTCAAGATCCCACCCAAACCGTTAAAAAATTCGACCTTTCGGTTATAACCGAGACTTTGTAAACCTTGAGACACTGTATCGGCAAAATTACTAACAGGAGGTTGAACAAAGCAATTGAGAACGGCAGTTATCCAGCGCTCGAATTCTCTAAAAACAGATGTAGTATCTACTGAACAAGTGACGAAAAGATCGTCGTTTAGACTATGGATGATGCTCTGTGCCTTCTTCTCATTAGCGGGGTTGCTGGTCGACCACAAAAAGCAGACTGCGATCGCGTCTACATCCATCGAAATAAGTTTGGTTGCCTTTTCTTTTACTTGGATTTCATCGAGCTCTACTAAAATATTTCCATCTCTATCAGTTCGTTCCGATACTTCGGCTATACAATTTTTTTCTACCAGTTGCGGTAGGTTAACTTGAAGCTGGTCGTCGTTGAAATTTCCTCTGTTGCCACGTCCAAATCGGCAGATATCGGCAAACCCGGCAGTCGTAATAATCCCTACTTTAGAGCCTTTTAGTTCCGTAATGGCGTTTGTGACAATCGTATTACCGTTCACGAATGTCCGAGTTCTCAAAGACAACAAATTCTTTACGGTTAAGGACAGTTGATCGGCCGCCGAGGTGAGAACATCAAAAATGCCTTTGCTGTAGTCGTTATGTGTGGTCAAAGCTTTCGCGCGAACGACCTTCTGGCCGGCTACTGCAGTCAAGTCGGTGTGGGTTCCTCCTACGTCAATGCCAATACGAATATCTTCCATTATTTACTCTTATAGAATTCCTTATTGCGTCGTTACCTTTACTGTACAGGTTTTTAAACGATAGAGACGTTTTTGGTGCTGTTCGGCTTTTCTAATTGTGAATAACGAATATTCCAAATGTTATATCACATCTACTTTTTTTATTGGGAGTATTATAGACTTTTGTAGATAGAACGCGTTTCTTTTCTCAGTTGGAGGGTTTGAGATGGAATTTAGATTGAAGGTACTAACAGCACTTTTATTTATTTGTATCGCTTGTTGGGCGCCGGCAGCGCCCTTCGATGCTTCGGAACTTGATGACGAGACGAGAGGGGATAATTGGCTTGCTTACGGTAGGACCCATAGCGAGCAGAGGTATTCTCCTTTGGATGAAATCAATACTGAAACGGTGTCAGATTTGGGGCTAGCCTGGTCTTTAGAATTACCGGATGCCCGTCAGATAGTATCTACTACCCTGGCTGTCGACGGTATTCTATATATTACCAGTAGTTGGAGTGTCGTCACCGCGATCGACGCCCGCACTCGAAAGATTTTGTGGAAATATGATCCGGACGTTGTTTCAAAGGCCGGTAACACGCTGAGGGTATTATGGGGTACCAGTAGAGGGGCGGCGTATTGGGATGGAAAATTGTTTGTTGCGACCGGAGACGGACGGCTTATTGCGATCGATGCTAAAACTGGGAACGAGCTGTGGAGTCAGATGACAGTTGAATCCGGTAGCTACTATTATATTACGGGAGCGCCTAGAGCATTTAACGGCAAAGTCATTATCGGGAATGGTGGTGCCGAGATGGGCGCTACACGAGGATATGTCACAGCCTATGATACCGAGACAGGAAAACAAGTATGGCGGTTTCATATAGTGCCCGGCAATCCGGCAGATGGTTTTGAGAATAATGCGATGCGCATGGCGGCCAAGACTTGGACTGGGGAATGGTGGAAATATGGCGGTGGTGGTAACGTTTGGAACGCGATAACTTATGATCCCGACTTTAATCATATCTATCTGGGAACTGGAAATGGGTCACCTTGGAATCAAAAAATAAGAAGTCCTGGCGGGGGTGATAATTTGTTCCTGTGTTCTATTCTCGCTCTGGATGCCGATACGGGTCAGTACAAGTGGCACTATCAAACTGTTCCTGGAGAAACTTGGGACTTTAATTCAGCGATGGATATTGTCTCGGTTGACTTGAAGGTCCACGATCGAGTGGTCAAAGCTCTAATGCACGCTCCGAAAAATGGTTTTTTCTATATCGTTAATCGAGAGAATGGAAAGCTACTGTCTGCGGAACCTTTTGCCAAGGTTACCTGGGCTACGGAAGTTGATATGAAGACAGGTCGTCCGGTAGAGGTGGCGGGATCACGATACGAAGACGGGGAGGTTTTAATGTGGCCTGGTCCCCTGGGTGCGCATAACTGGCAACCAATGTCTTGGAACCCAGATTTACAGCTAATGTTTTTTCCATATCATGATCTTCCGGGGTACTACAACGACAAGAAAATTCGGCCGGCGAAATTCAAAGCCGAAGGGTATAAATTCGAGGTTGGTGTAATTCTTGCTGCGGAAGATAACCCAGCCGATATTGCGGATAGTGGCCTGATGGGCTGGGATCCTGTTACGCAAACCCCGGCATGGAAATCCCCGAATCCAGGTATGTGGCATGGAGGTACGATGGCAACTGGTGGAGGCCTGGTGTTTCAAGGACGGGGAGATGGACTATTTATTGCGTACAGGGCAAGCGACGGGAAGAAGCTTTGGCAATTTGACGCAGAGCACGGTATCTCCGCACCTCCTATTACCTACCGCTTAGATGGAAAGCAGTATATTGCCCTCCCGGTTGGTTGGGGGGGAGGTGTAGCGATGCTAGGCGGGACGATGGGTGGTCAACATGGCTGGGCCTATGGAGTTCATCCGCGCAGACTGCTAATCTTTGCCCTAGGCGGGAGCGCTCAACTTCCGGCTACGCCAGGCCCTGTTTATGCTACTCCAATCGATGATCCAAATTTTAAAATAGATACTGGACTAGTCGAAAAGGGTGAAGATTTATGGGGAAGAACTTGCTTTTGGTGTCACGGGCCTGCTGCCGTTGCGTCAGGCGGTAGCCCTGATTTGCGTTCGTCGGGAATCATGTTTGATTTAGCTGCACTCAAGAAAGTCGCTTTGGATGGGGAACGCATTTCACGGGGCATGCCGAGCTACGCAGGGCAACTTAATGAGGGTGATCTACTCACGTTGCAGCACTACGTAAGACAAAAAGCTCGTGACTCATTAAAAAAAGTTACCGCTAGATGATTTTGTTGCCTTACGTGATTATGATCGGCTTGTGGCAAAGGGGGGGTTATGCAGATCAATAGCAATTGGGTGGACAATTGGGTGGCAGGTATCAATGATGACCCTGGTTGCCAAAACAATGGGAGAAAATTTAACGACTCTGTAACTTTTGTTTTGGGAACCAGTCGTTTCACGTTTCAAGTTCAGGCTGGAAGAGTTACAAATGTCGTTCTAGATGGCGGACCTCTTGTGCGTAGTGTATTTACTCTTAGCGCGGAGTTGGGAGTTTGGGAGAAACTTTTTCGACCGAAACCGCCTGCGATGTATCATGATATTTTTAGCGCTGTAGCGGTCGGAGAGATCCGATTCGAAGGCAATATCCAACTTGTTTTTCAACAACTTTCGACTCTCTCCCATTGGGTTAAGGTAGGAAGGGAACTTAATGGAAAAATAGATCTTCCGGCTGATCCAGAATTTCGGGATGAATGGCAAGCTGTTGGTCGTTATACCAACGTAACTGTTGAAGGCTGTCGTCACAAGGTGTTTTATTTTGAGGCAGGGCAAGGTATTCCCGTGATTTGCCAGCATACAGCTGGTAATGAAAATCGACAGTGGCGTTATTTACTTGAAGATAGGGAATTAACTAAAAAATTTAAATTTTTAGCCTACGATTTACCGGCTCACGGTAAGTCAGATCCCCCGTACGACAAGGATTTTTTTGGTGAAGATCATTTGTTGAAATCTGCGTGGGCTACGGAGTTCGTTGTAAATTTCTCAAAGAGTCTAAATTTAGATAATCCAATTTTTATTGGGTGTAGTATAGGGGGCGTGATAGCGCTGCATCTTGCAGAACAGTTTCCCGAATGTTTCAAGGGAGTGATTGCTTTAGCAGGAGCGGTACCCACTTACGGTTTCTTTCACGATTGGTGGATAGACCCTGGTGTCAATACGATCATGACAAATGCAGGATTAATTGATTCCGTAATGGCACCCGATGTCTCTCGGTGGGACAGACAAATCAATAGGATGCTCCAAAGTGCTCATCCTCGCAGTTTAAGGAATGACTTACATTTATGGGGAGTTGAGAACGCCGATGAAACTAGAACTGAAAGAATAGACGGATCAAAGATTCCGATCTATATGTACTCAGGTGAGTTCGACTTTACCTGTCCACCAGATCATGTAGAAAAGGCTGCTGGGGCTATTGGAAATGTGAATTACGAGATGTTAGAAGGGTTAGGCCACTTTCCTATGAGTGAAAATTATGAACGGTTTCGACCAACTTTGGTCAGAGCTTTGGAAGATATTGTCAGAATTACATCTTGATATTGAAAACTAATGATTGAAGGCTTACACGATGGAATACAAAGAGATTAAATACGACATCGACGATCGGATATTGACCATAACATTAAATCGGCCTGATTTTCTCAATGCTTGGACTCTGACGATGGAGAGAGAGTTACGTGATGCGATGAGCCGCGCGGCTCTTTCTGAGGAAGTCCGAGTAATTGTTATAACCGGGGAAGGAAGAGGTTTTTGTGCCGGAGCTGATATGTCTCTCCTCAATGATGTTCGTGAGGCAGACCCTACTGACAATCAAGATCGGGGTACTGTAGATTATAAGGCTCTAGAGGGTGGTTTAGATCTTCCACCAGACTATGCACTACGCTACTCTTATTTCCCGTCGGTCCCTAAACCGATTATTGCTGCTATCAACGGCCCTTGTGCCGGATTAGGATTGATAATGGCGATGTATTCTGACATCCGTTTTAGCAGTGAATCCGCGAAATTCACAACCGCTTTTGCGAGAAGGGGGTTGATAGCGGAACATGGGATAAGCTGGATGTTACCGAAAATAAATGGTTTTTCGGCGGCCTTGGAGTTGCT
>CAZXQY010000092.1:9584-10443 GCA_964642505.1 uncultured Gammaproteobacteria bacterium
ATTGTTGTTGTCGGCCAGGAAATTCGATTCGAGAGAATCTTTAAGCATAGGTTTTGTTTCAGAGGTTTTTCCTGACGATGTCTTTCTTCACAGAGTTTACGACTACGCTAACGATCTAGCCAACAATGTATCTCCGAGATCCATGCGGGTTATGAAAGAGCAAATTTTCAAGGCACAATTTCAAGATTTAAGCGGTGCGATCGATAAAGCAAATGCGGAAATGTTGGACAGCTTTGAATCGGAGGATTTCGCTGAGGGAGTTGCGCATTTTGTCGAAAAACGACCCGCAAAATTTTCAGGGATTTAGGAACGCAAGGATTATTTCGTACGCTTTCTCACCGACAATTTCTATCTTGCATTCCTGACTTAATCAGTGTTTGACAAAGGGTGGCTCCTTCCAATCTCTTGAGGCTAACATCGAGTGTCGAAAGATTAGCTTCTCGAAGATCAGCTCTCAGGAAATTCACATTATCGAAATCTGCGCCTGTTGCGTCCACGCCTTTTAACACGGCCCCGTTAAGGTCTGCTTCCGACAGATTAGCACCTTTCAGGTTAGCGCCCGTCAAGTCTGCTCCACTAAGGTCTGCTGCATGCAAATTGGCACCTTCAAGATTACTATTTTTAAGGACAGCATTTTTCAAATCCGCGTATTTAAGGTTTACCCCGGACAAGTCACACTCTTCGCAAACTTTTAGAAGGTGAAGATTTTCTATTTGTTGATAATCAGCCGAAAAAGACTGCGCAGAAACCGCTATTGTCGAAATTGCGAAAAAAATTGTTGAGAAGTTCTTCCTCATGGCTCTATCATGACAGACGTGTAGTGGATAAGTAAAGTATCTCGCAAAAATACAAAGATTAT
>CAZXQY010000093.1:0-10369 GCA_964642505.1 uncultured Gammaproteobacteria bacterium
GAGCCGGGAGCGGAGTTAAAGATGGCTGTCGACTCAGCCAGGACTAAAAATCTTCCAATTGAGCTTATAGATAGGGATATTGGAATAACTTTTTCAAGATTTTTCGGAATGGTTTCTTGGTGGGAAAGGCTACAGGTGTTCGGAGGTCTTTTTACGGCTATTGTCACGAAAGACGACCCTTCGGAAGAAGAAGTGGAATCGTTGAAAAAAGGTGATCTTTTGGAGCAGGTTATATCGAGTCTGGCGGAGAGTTCTCCTAGTATATATGCGGTTCTTATAGCCGAGAGAGATAAATACATGGCCGCTAAACTGATTACGGTCTGCCAAAAGAAACGGGAAATAATAGCCATCGTTGGTGCGGGTCATCTTAAGGGCCTTTGTGAAATTTTGAAGACCCCGTTCGATAATTCGGTTGAAGTTTTACGGGAGTTAGGCGCTAAACCTAAAAAAAGAAAATGGTGGCGTGTTGTACCATTTGTTATTTTGGCTTTTATCCTTAGCGGTTTTTTAATAGGTTTTTATCGAAGTCCTTCGCTCGGTTTCAGTATTTTGGTCGAATGGGTGGTGATCAACGGCGGGTTATCGGCGTTAGGAGTGCTGATAGCGTCTGGACATCCATTGACTATTTTAACAGCTTTTTTTGCGGCTCCGATCACCTCTTTAAATCCGACGATTGGGGCTGGGATGGTTACAGGACTTGCGGAAGCATGGTTGCGAAAGCCCACAGTTTCCGATTTTGCAAACCTTAAGGAAGATAGTGGGTCCTTTTCAGGCTGGCGAAAAAATAGAGTGGCTCGAACGTTTTTAGTATTTATCTTAAGTAGCTTTGGTTCGGCCATCGGTACTTATGTTGCCGGTTTCAGAATTTTTGGAAAGCTGTTAGCCTGAGCTACTCATTAAGAGTTGGAGGGATATGTAATTTGTCGTTTAACCTTCGGATTTTTAAAAATGCCAGAAGGCCGGATATTGTAAGTCGGTCCTTTAGAGTGTCATTGGTAGTGGGCACTATACTGGTGGGGATAAATCAGGGGGATGCAATTCTCGATGGAAGGGTGGGGTTGACTGAACTTTTAAAGATTGCTCTGACATACTTAGTTCCGTACTGTGTTTCTACTTACTCTTCTGTCGTAATTATCAACAACACGGATTAGGGTGGTACAAGGAGTTTGGTTTTCGATGCCTAAATATGTATATGAATGCTTAGCCAATGGTAAAACGGTCGAAGTGAGCCACCCTTCAAATATTTCTCTGGAATTCTGGGGGCAACTTTGTTACGTCGGACAGATAGAGATGGGCAGTACTTCTTTTAAAACTCCTGTAAAAAGGGTAATCGGTACTCCCACCCTGATCATTCCAACGGGTAACTCTAGGTTGAAAGAGAACGGATTCACTAAGCTCGTAAAACGAGATGAAGGGGTTTACGAAAACCTTACGGCGTTGGACGGGGAAGAAAAATATATGATTGCTGATAACCCGAAGACTGTTCCTCGCCTTGATAGAAAAATTAAGGATTAAAATTATCTCTGCATAAAAAAAGCCCCGACTAAGCGGGGCTTCAGAACTCTAGGGAGAGGGGTTGCCTACATCATGCCAGGCATTCCACCCATTCCACCCATTCCACCCATTCCACCCATATCAGGCATAGCTGGGGCCCCGTCATCGTCTTTAGGAGCATCCGCTACCATTACTTCAGTTGTCAACAATAGCGTTGCCACTGATGCAGCATTTTGTAATGCGGTTCTGGCAACTTTGGTGGGATCGATAATCCCCATTTGGACCATATCTCCAAACTCCGCAGTTTGGGCGTTGTACCCATAGTTACCCTTTCCTTCTACGACATTGGCGCAAACTACCGATGGCTCTTCACCTGTATTCGCCACTATTTGACGTATGGGTTCTTCTAGGGATCTTATGAGAATATCAATTCCAATCTGCTGGTCTTGGTTGTCACCTTTAACACCTTTACAATTTGTCTGAGCCCTAAGCATTGCCACTCCGCCACCAGGCACAACTCCTTCCTCTACAGCGGCTCTAGTCGAGTGCAGTGCGTCTTCTACCCGCGCCTTTTTCTCTTTCATTTCGACTTCTGTAGCGGCTCCAACTTTGATTACTGCTACACCGCCTGCTAATTTAGCGACTCGTTCGTGAAGTTTTTCTCGGTCGTAATCGGAGGTGGTCTCCTCGATTTGGGTTCGGATTTGGCTTACCCTACCTTCGATAGACTTTTGTTCGCCTGCGCCGTCGATGATTGTAGTATTTTCTTTGCTTATTTGAACTTTTTTACAAGTCCCCAGATCGTCCAATGAAGTTTTTTCCAAAGAATGACCCACTTCTTCCGAAATGACCGTGGCGCCGGTTAAAATCGCGATGTCTTCCAGCATGGCTTTTCTTCTATCGCCGAAGCCGGGTGCCTTAACAGCGGAGACTTTTACGATTCCTCTCATATTATTCACGACCAAAGTAGCAAGAGCTTCGCCCTCTACATCTTCTGCTATGATTAGTAAGGATTTACCAGCTTTTGCTACTGCTTCGAGGCAAGGTAACAACTCCCGAATGTTAGAAATCTTTTTGTCGTGCAGCAATATCAGAGGTTCTTCTAACTCTGAATTCATCGTCTCTTGGTTATTGATGAAGTAAGGGGATAAATATCCTCTGTCAAACTGCATTCCTTCCACGATATCCAATTCGTTTTCCAGGCCGGAGCCTTCTTCTACGGTGATGACGCCTTCCTTTCCAACTTTGTCCATTGCTTCGGCGATAATATCCCCGATTGCGTGATCTGAGTTAGCAGAAATTGTTCCAACCTGTGCGATCGACTTACCATCGGTGCATGGTGTGGAAAGACTTTGAAGGCCATCGACTGCCGAAGTGACTGCCTTGTCTATCCCACGCTTCAAATCCATAGGATTGACGCCTGCCGCGACAGCTTTTAAACCCTCTCTAACTACTGCTTGCGCCAGGACTGTAGCTGTAGTGGTCCCATCTCCCGCTACATCCGAAGTTTTTGAAGCAACTTCTTTTACCATCTGGGCACCCATGTTCTCAAATTTATCGGCGAGTTCTATTTCTTTCGCCACGGATACCCCGTCCTTAGTAACAGTTGGTGCCCCGAAACTTTTTTCAAGCACTACATTTCTGCCTTTAGGACCTAATGTTTGTTTGACCGCGTTGGCCAGTATGTTGACGCCGTTCGCCATCTTGGTGCGCGCGTCGTCTGAAAAACGGACTTCTTTTGCCATTTGCTTAATCCTCCGAGGATTCTATTCGTTTTACTTAAATTTTTGGTTGGCTAGTTAGTTCTCTAGCCCTCGAAGACTGCCATGACGTCGTCTTCTCGCATTACTAAAAGCTCTTCATCGTCAATCTTGACTTCCGTGCCGGAATATTTGCCAAAAAGGATTTTATCTCCTGCTTTGACGTCAAGAGCACGTACCTCACCATTTTCTAAAATTTTACCGTTCCCGACCGATACCACTTCGCCTTTGGCAGGTTTTTCAGTCGCAGAATCGGGTATTATTATTCCGCCGGTGGAGGTCTTATCCTCGTCCCACCGCCGCACGATCAATCTATCGTGTAATGGGCGCATTTTCATTTTTAAATCTCTCCTCTTAAAATAAGGATTTATAAAAGTCTAACAACCCCCTCGCAACCTTATGGATTACGACCGAGCTGCAGCAATCTGTTGTTAGCACTCTATAAAGAGTAGTGCTAACATTAACGAATGTTCGAATGTCCTGTCAAGTATTTTTCTAAAATTTTATCGGTTCTCTCCAGAAACTCAGGTGAGACGCTGATATCGGGAAAAGGGATCACCTCTCGTCGGGGAACGGTAGGAGAGCGTTTCACAATATTTTTGAATTTTAAATCTTTGGCAGTCAGCGCGTTTTGTTTGGGGTGTTCTCAATATTCTGCAGCTTCCGAACACCTCTTCGGAGAACATACCATTTCAATTAACAGCAACGTAGCTAGTATTTTGTCGAAAAATGATTATACGGTATCCGTTTCGGTGGATGGCCTTACGTTGTCCAGGCTCACTGTAGCTTGCGACTATGAAAATATTACAACTTATGTCGTCGATCTAAATTTGGATAGTAAATTTGAGGTTATTGTTGTGAGTGGAGGAGCGAATAGTCGGTTGGACGCTTTCACATGGACCGGTTATGAACTCGAGAAATTTGATATTTCGACGGAAGTCGAAAGTGCTCCTGGTGTGACTAGATTGGAAAACTTTTACGAAGTTAAAAAAAATAAACTGGTTCAACGATTTAAAGTGTCCCGGCGAGGAGATCCAAGTGGCCCTAGTCGGATGACCTATATCTATTCTGTCCTTGATAAGAAGTGGGTTTTTGCAGCGGATTGACCCTATTTTCTGCCGTCTGGTTTAGTCGGCATTGATTTTTATATTTGCGTAAGTGCTTGCACCTTCTTTGGTTCCCCCTAATCGGTTATTTATATTTTCTAAAATTCGGAATATATAATAAGCGTCTGATGGGTCTAAAATTATTCTTATGTGATTGCCCGAAGGTTTTACTGGGATCACGATTGCTTCCGTGAAGCCTAAATCACAGGGCAGAAATTCACTGCCTACCCAAGATGATTTGTCTAAACCGGTCAATTCTTCGATCAACGCCATGGCTGTGTCACCAAGCACTGCTATTTCCACTAAGTCCGTACGCAGAAAAATGGCGTCTTTTTGCTCGTCTATGATTAATTGGTCCATATGATCGAGCATGCTTCCATCGGTCGAGTCCACTAAAAGGTACTGGTTTTTAGCTATTCTACCGATTATTCCGTCTTTTCCATATGTCACGTAGGAAAACATTTTGGGCTCCTGGCATCGAAAACTGTCCACAACTAATCCTGTTGCTTCTTTACCAGCCATGGTAAAACGTCGAAGGTGACTTATGTCAAAAATGGTGTTGCGGTTTGTTATAGTCTCACGGGCCGCGCTGGCGATTTCCATTCCAAATAGCTCTGAGTGGTGATAAGAACTCTTAGGGAAAAAGGTGAGAAGTGGGCTTACTTTTGACGTTTCGTTTATTCGATCTTTGATTTTGGAGACGGTCACATATTTTGCCTCTCGTTTTTTGGGTCGTAAAAGGCTGTAGCTGAGACTTCTGCCTTTATCATCTGTCCTTTTGAGTCGCGTATAGAAATAGATTCTCCTATCTCTCGAGGATCATTTAGCATTAGTAAACCCAAAGTTGTTTCGGCCGTGGGGCTGTGCCCTACGCTGGTCACTCGGCCTAAAATTTCTGATCCTTCAATTGCCAAATTGTTTTCCAGTATCGCTGGAAATGTGCCCGATTCGCATCGGAATCCTACCAAGCTACGCCTCGTGAGCTCTTTGAGCCTAATGAGGCTATGTTTGCCGTGAAAACGAGCTTTTCTTAGGTTTACCCCCCAGCCGAGCCCCACTTCATAGGGGTTTGTATTACCGTCGGTATCCTGCCCGAAGATAAGATGTCCCTTTTCAAGTCTGAGCAATCTTTGGGCCTCAACACCGAAAGTTCTTATTCCGAATTGCTTACCCGCCCTCATTATCTCATCCCATGTCTTAGCTAAAGAGTGTGAAGGTATATGAATTTCATAGCCTAGTTCTCCTACAAACCCTACTCGCAGAAAACGCACTTCAGTACCGTTCAAAAAGCCTCTCCGAAAGCCTAAGTAAGGAAATTTTTCTTTATTTAAATCAATTTCGGTGACGGAGCTTAGAACCTTTTTAGATAAAGGTCCTGCCAGATTGATCGCTCCAATGGAGCCTGTTCTATCTAAAATTTCAACTTCTAGATTTAGTTGGCGAGCAAACAGATGCAACTGTGCTAGTACCGAGCTGGCGTGAGTTGTTGTTGTAGTGAGATAGTAGTGATGGTCAGATAGTTTGGCGGCTACGCCGTCGTCGATCAAAGTTCCCCCAGCGTCTACCATAAAAATGTATCGAGTCATTCCTATATGGAGTTTATCAAAGTTGCAGGTGTAGGCGTACTCCATTAATTGTTTTGCGTCGGCGCCAAAAATCTCAATTTTCCCGAGAGTCGAAACGTCAATTAACCCGACTTTATTTCGCACGGCATCGTATTCTTCTCCGATTTGTTCTTGTGGAGAATTAATGCGGTAAGACATCGGTCTTACCCAAGCCCCAGCCTCCTTCATATCGGCTTGACGGTTCCTATGATAATTGTCTAACGGAGTTCGTTTCTGCTTTCGGATTCTCTGGCCGGCTAAGTGCCCTATGGGGACCGGATGGACAAAGGGCCTGGGAGTTGTTAGACCCACTGTGGCAACTGGTTTGCCCAAAACTCGGGCCAAAATTCGGTTACCGTTAATACTAGACATCTTTCCCTGACTGGGTCCCATTCCGATCGTGGAATAACGTTTTAAAAGCTCTACAGAGTCGAACCCTTCGGCGATTGAAGTTTTTACATCTTTAATAGTCAAATCTTCGTCTAAATCGACAAATTCTTTGCCACTTTTGTGGCTTATAATGGGATAGGGGTGGTTTTCAGTCTCATTTGTCTTGATTGGCTCGAATGGCGAGCTTGATCCTTGAAGAAACCTTAAGCAAGCGTCCGCCGCTAACTCGCCGTCGTTTATTCGGTCGACGAGGGAGTAAATGCCTCTGATTTTGCCAGCGGAAAATACTCCTTCGGGGTGTCGGTCTATTGCTAATTGGCCTATTGTGTTCGAATAACTAACGCGTCCTCCCGCCTGTTTTAACAGATTGATTGCCGGATTCCATCCGACGCTCATTAGAAGGCCGTCGGTAATTATGGTGTTTTCTTTTTTCGATGCGCCAGTTGTATACTTTATGCCGTTTAACCGGTTGCCCTTCCCAATAGCGCTCAGCTGCTCTACATTGGATACTATCTTTATACCGCACCGCTCGGCTTCTGCGGCGATATCTCCCCTACGATCTGGATCTTCTAGATCTAAAATTCTTGTGATATTTATTCCTTTTGATGCAAGGTTAATAGCGACTTCATAGGCATTTCTATTGCCAGCTAGTATCACGGGCGCGGAAAACGGGTTTACGGAGTAGCGATGGACCATTCTGCTTATTGCGCTACTAAGTACAATTCCAGGTAGATCGTTATTTCGAAAGATAGCTGGCTGCTCGTAAGCTCCCGTCGCCAAAATCACAGAGTTTGCATGTACCAAAACAATACCCCGCTCTCCAATTAGGGGTATCGTCTTATCATCGTAAAAACCAGCGGCAAAATGTGATTCAAAAATCTGTACCGACGACCCTCGTATATAATTCATCAGTTCGATCACTTTCTGTTGTTCTGGGGAGTCAGAATTAGCAGTAAAATTATAGCTTCCACCCAGTTGACTATTTTCATCGGCGATAATTATTTTATAGTCAGATGAGCAAAGACTTGTAGCCGCGGCTAGTCCTGAAGGGCCAGCGCCTACTACTAGCACGTCGCAAAAAACTCTTCGGATAGGAAATCTACTTTGATCGTAGGAGACTTTTACTTTTCCCAAGCCGGCGAGGCGTCGGATTAATTTTTCCCAATAAGGAAACAAAAACCTTGGACTGTAAAATGCTTTATAGTAGAAGCCAACTGGTAAAAAAGGAGAGAGCCCTTCTATAACTCGTGCGCAATCGAATTTTAATTTGCCGAAGGTGTTTACTACTTTATAATTTTCCTCTTCTCGCGGTTGAGTAACATCTGCTCGGATGTTGGTTGCGTTTTTTGTCTCTAACAATATATTTGCATCGTGATTGGCAAACGATAGGAATCCTCTGGGCCTGTGGTACTTGAAACTTCTCCCTAGTAAGGAATGACCCGAAGCGACCAGGGCACTGGTGATTACGTCTCCCTTGTACCCCGTAATTTTTTTACCTTCAAAATTAAAGGTTATCTCAGAGCTTCTATCTATCCACTCGTTTTTTTGCGGCGAGAGTCTTTTGTTACTCATAGTTAAGGGTCTTAATTACAATATTTTTCTGAGTGTCGCGTTCTATCCGAAACCATTGCTTGGAGGATCTGTGATACCACCATTCTTCGCAGACCATCGGACGACTATCCTGCTCAAAGGCCCATCGGGCAGCTGGCATATCGAGTTCTGCGGGTTCTGATTCCAATCTCCCGCCAAACTCAAATTCAGTTATCGGTCTTCTACCAAGATTCGGGCATTCTAGAAATTTCATTGTTCTACCTGTGTGGGCTAGTGTCCGACAGCGGCGGCTCCCTTTTCTCCAACAAGTTGGTAATTGTCAAAACGCTCAATATTAAAGCTCCTTATAAGAGAATCGTTCTTATTTTTAGCAATGGTGTTAGCCATTGTTTTTCCGCTGATCGGTGTTGCTTTAAAGCCCCATGTTCCCCAACCCGCGTCTACGAAAAAGCCTTCGACGGGGGTTGTTCCCATAATTGGAGCAAAGTCCGGAGTCATATCAGCTATTCCAGCCCATTGCCGATTAATTTTTACCGTGCTTAGGAAAGGGAATAAATCTAGAATTTGGTCGCAGAGCCCGCTAACAAACTCGAAGGTCGACCTATTATCATGGAGTTCCATTGGGTCGACCGACGCCCCCATAACCAACTCACCCCTTGCGCTTTGACTAATGTAGAGATGCAAACTTCCCGACACTATAATGGCGTCCAGCCAAGGTTTCACGGGCTCAGAAACACAAGCCTGAAGCGGATAAATAGCAATAGGCGATCGCAAACCGGCCATCTTCAATATCCTAGGTGTAAACCCGGCGACTGCACAAAGTACATTGTCTGTCCTAATCTCTCCATGGGGGGTTTTCACTCCGAAAATTCTGTTATCCCTGAGAATTAAGTCCGTGGCTTCAGTATTTTGGTGAATTTCGACGCCTCTTCCGCTAGCCTTTTTAGCATAGCCCCACGCTACCGCATCATGTCTTGCCACGGCTCCAGGCGCATGATAAAGCGCCCCTTCGATCGGGTGATTGCCACCGCATTCAATGTCAATTTCTGGGCAGGCTTTTTTAACATCCTCAGGCCCTACGACTTCACTATCTATAGACAAATGTTTGTTTACTTCAGCCCTCCAGCGCGCAGTACGTAACGTAGAGTCGTTATGGGCTAGAGTGAAGTGGCCCCTTTCGGAAAAAAAGATATTTGTTTCTAATTCCTCGGATAAGTTTTTAAATATTTTTAGACTTTCGTCATAAAACTTGACGCCCTCCGGAGTCAGATAATTAGATCTTATGATCGTCGTATTGCGTCCCGTATTACCGGCGCCAACGTAATTTTTTTCTAAGACTGCTACGTCGGTTATATTATGATCTTTTGCCAGGTGATAGGCGCAAGCCAGTCCATGACCACCCCCGCCAATAATCACGACATCATAATGTTTTTTAAGTGATTCGGGGCGCGTAAACCACCGTCCTTCATTATGACCTTCTATAAACCCGTATTTTAGGAGTCTCAAAGACATTCTGGTATTAGGTGTGGACGCTTTTGTATTATTCGAATTTCCCGTAGGTTTGCCTTAGATCCACCAATGGGTGTCTTCCTGACATTTGGAATTTGATCAGCAATTCTCTTGCAATCATATCGCGATCTTGCTGATTGTCTGGCAAATTGATCTCCGATGGAACGGTTACCCAACCGTTTATATTCCTGTCAAATACTGCTGCTCGCCCTTCTTCATAGCCCATATGCACATCTTCTAACCAATTGAGATCTTTCCATCCCATAAAAGCCATATATTTTACGAGAAAAGGGGTTATTCGGTCGTAATCGGGAAGTAGATTAACATCGTATCTATATCCGATAGTTTGTCCGATCATTTTTTCTCTATCAGAGTCTACTCCATCGGATTTTAGATAATGATCTATATCTTTGTCGTCACTGCTTTGTTTTGTCGGCATTTTTGATCGTTCTCAGTTTCACAGTTTAAAAAAGTACTTAGGTATTAGAACCGATTCATATCTGGGCGTCCTACAGTAACCTGAGTTCCTGCCAAGGGTACTTGAGCCATGGCAGACGCTTCCATAGTTAAGGCAGCCAAGTCTTCTGGTTCAAGAGAGTGTATATTAGTTTTTCCGCAAGCCCTTGCCATCATTTGGCATTCAATCGTCAAGCAGTGCAAAAAGTTGTATACTCTCTCCGCGGCTTCATCTGGGTCAAGCCTAGCTCTCAATATTGGGTCTTGCGTTGCTATCCCAACCGGACATCTTCCTGTGTGGCAGTGGTAACAATTTCCAGCGCTTACTCCCATTTCTTCTTCGTAGTTCGCTTCCGGAATATCTTTATTACAATTTAAAGCCATCATAGATGAATGCCCAATGGCTATGGCATCTGCTCCAAGGGCGAGAGCTTTTGCAATATCACTCCCGTTTCGTATCCCGCCCGCATAAATCAGCGTTATATCCCCACTTTTGCCT
>CAZXQY010000094.1:0-9543 GCA_964642505.1 uncultured Gammaproteobacteria bacterium
TGTATGCGCGTCCGGTAGCATCCCTTACTGAGTGGGAAAGTTGGTGTTCTACCCAATCCGTTCGATAATTGAGCACTTCGTCGAGAATGGTTCGCGCCATTGCTCGAAAGCCGTGGGGTGTCATTTCGTCATTGGCATAACCGAGTGCTCTTAGAGCGGTTCGGATGGCATTGTCGCTCAGTGGACGACTTTTCCCTCGAGCACTGGGGAAAATATATTTTCCGTTCCCGGTTAATTCTTGAACACTCTTTAACACCTTAATAGCTTGCGCGGCCAAGGGGACTATATGTTCGCGCTTGGACTTCATTTTTGAGGCCGGAATTACCCATTGTTTTTTCTCCCAGCTTATCTCGTCCCATTCTGCATTACGTATTTCCCCGGGTCGCTGAAAAACAAGCGCGGAAAAATAGAGGGCCGATTTAACTACGAACGTACCCTCGTAATTTTGAATGGCCTTCATGAGGCTGCCGACTGCTTCAGGTTC
Organism: uncultured Gammaproteobacteria bacterium; assembly: GCA_964642505.1. Taxonomy (GTDB): domain Bacteria; phylum Pseudomonadota; class Gammaproteobacteria; genus TMED69. The sequence goes on from CAZXQY010000094.1 coordinate 485, forward strand.
GGTTATCGACGCATGATGGGTGACTGTTTTCGTTCTCAAAGCATTGTTTAGATCTCGAGCAGGGTCCACCTCACATCGCCCGCTTGCGATGGCGTATCTGAATATCTGACTGGCAGTGCTTCGTGCTCTGGAGGCATCGACCCCCCGAAGTTCTATTTTTCGCAATGCCCTGAGCACATCGGGGGCCTTAATAGTCGTGATTGGCTGGCTGCCGATAGCAGGGCCCAGATCCTTATCCAGTATGTTCCTGCATCGATCTAGATGTTTTTTCGATTTGCCCGCCATCTTCACCTCAAACCATTCGGACGCTATTAGATTGAAACTATTGGTGGCGTCGATTTGTTGATTATTTTTGCGGGTTCTTTTAAGCAGGCTTGGGTCTGTCCCATTCGCTAGGCTCTCTCGAGCTTGCTGGTGGCGCTTTCGGGCCTCTCCGAGGCTCACTTCAGGGTAAACCCCTAGGCTTAACGTTTTTCGCTTTCCCCCAGCCGCATAGTCATAGCGCCAGTACTTTCCTTTTCCGTTCACAAATAGGTAAAGACTATGCCCGTCAGTTAATTTATAGGGTTTAGCTTTTACTTTTGCTTGCTTTACGCCAGTTGCAGTTAATTTCATGAGAACGAACCCTGTCAGATTTACGGTATTTCGGATCCATCGCTCTAGATACCGTAAAAAGTACCGTAAAATTTACGGTATTTAGATGGATTTAAATGGACAGTACTGGATACAGTATACAATAAAAAAGCCCATTTTATAGGGCTTTTTGTATTTATTTGGACATTATCGTCCTTTTATTTGGTGGAGGCGGCGGGAGTTGAACCCGCGTCCGCAAGTCTTCTTCTGTCCGTTCTACATGCTTAGCCCAGTCTTAAAGTTTTACTACCTGTTACCCGACGGGCAGGGAAGACAAATAGCTAGGTTAGTAAATTTAACGCTTATGTCCCTAACCAAAACATCTGCGCGCGCTTGTGTAAATGACGCCCAGATCTCCAACCCACAAGCATGTCGGAGCTAGACGGCGCTCTACTGTGTTATAAGCAGCGAGTGCGTAGTAGTCGTCGTTGGCAACTATATGTTGTTTGCAGTTGTATTTACGAGGTTTGCTGCCCCTCGGCATGCCCTTTCAGCGCCATTACCCACGTCGAAGCCATGACGCCCCCATACAGTCTAGTATATCTCTCTACTAGAGAAGTGCATAGTCTTTGTTTTTTAGAGTTTTGATTTCGTTAAACGGTTCTTCTCTCGCTCCCAATCGCGAGCTTTTTCCGTAGCTCTTTTGTCGTATAGTCGCTTTCCTTTAGCTATGCCAATTTCTGCTTTAACCAGATTTTTTTTCCAATATAGAGCCAGGATGACAGCTGTCATTCCCCGGCGTTCAATTGCGCCGCGTAGTTTGTCTATTTCTCGTTTATTAAGTAGCAATTTTCGCGAACGGGATGGATTTGTCTCTACATGCGAGGAAGCGGAGGAGAGAGGTGTGATTAATAACCCTAGTGTTAGAACTTCGTAGCCCTTTATGGTGACATAAGCGTCACGTATTTGAACTTTACTCGCGCGTAAACTTTTTACCTCCCAGCCTTCGAGCACTAAACCCGCCTCCAAGGTATCCTCGATGTGAAAATCATGCCTCGCTTTTTTGTTTTTCGAGATGAGGGAATCTTGTTGCGATTTCTTTTTGACAACCATAGCAAAAAGTCTTTTCGGTACAGCCAATTAGTATATCAATATTAGACGGTCAACGACGGTTTTGCTGGATTATTTAGGTTATTTTGTCATTTTTCCGTTTAGTGCGGCGGTCGGATCGGAGGTCTTAACCTGTTGCTAGCTAAGTTCTGATGGATAACAATAGGGACCTTTTCTTAACAAATGTTCTAGGAAAAATTTGAATAAAGAAATTAATCACGGATTTTGGTCTTCCCGATGGGTTTTTGTGTTGGCCGCTACGGGATCGGCAGTCGGGTTAGGTAATATCTGGCGTTTCCCTTATGTAACTGGGGAAAACGGTGGTGGTGCTTTTGTTCTCGTGTACCTACTTTGTGTACTGTTGGTAGGGCTACCAGTGATGGTTTGCGAAGTGATGCTAGGAAGAAGAGGTCGCGCCAGTCCGCTCAATGCGATGAGAAAAATAGCGATAGGAGAAGGGCTGTCTCGTAATTGGCGTTTTGTTGGATTGTTAGGAATCTTAGCGGGGTTTCTGATACTTTCTTTTTATTCAGTCATAGCCGGCTGGTCTTTGGCCTACACCTTTTTCTTTTTTGATGGATCTTTAAAATCGCTTGGCGTTGACGAAGCCGAGTTATTTTTGACCAAATTCACTGATTCGGCAGTCTCACTGACGCTTTGGCATAGTATTTTTATTTTCGCGACCACGTTCATCGTGAGTAGGGGTTTGAAAAATGGACTAGAGTTGGCCGTCAAGTCGTTGATGCCTGCTCTTTTTTTTATGTTGTTTGCCCTGGTGTGTTATTCATCAATTGCTGGTAATTTTAATGAGGCGCTCGTTTATCTTTTCAAACCAAATTTTGCTGCGTTGACCGGCGAGAGTTTTTTAGTGGCGTTGGGACAGGCATTTTTCAGTCTTAGTTTAGGTATGGGTTCTTTAATGGTTTATGGCGCCTATTTACCTAGAGAAACGTCGATAATTCAAACTTCTATTGTGGTTGGATTGGCTGATACGCTTGTGGCTTTGTCGGCGGGACTTGCGATTTTCCCTATTGTATTTTTCTATGGTCTAGAGGCGGGGCAAGGCCCTGGTTTAGTTTTCGTCACTCTAACTGTTGCTTTCGGGACGATGCCGTTCGGACAGATTTTTGGGACGGTTTTTTTTATCTTGTTATCTGTCGCTGCGTGGACGTCTGCCATTTCGCTATTAGAGCCGATTGTGGCCTGGTTGATTGAGGTGAGAAATTGGGGTAGGGCTAAAGCTGCGACTATCGCAGGCTTTGGGGCATGGCTTCTGGGTGTTTTTTCGTTACTCTCGTTTAACCATTGGAGCGGAATAAAAGTCTTCGGAAGAAACTTTTTTGAGATGAGTGAATTTTTGAGTACTTCTGTCATGCTGCCCTTGGGGGGGCTCCTAATAGTGATTTTCGCTGGTTGGCGGATGAGCCAAAAACATGTGTTAGACGAACTAGACTTCGTTGAGCAGAGTCAAGCCATTTCAAAGGCAATTTTTTTCGGGTTGATTAAGTTTGTTGCTCCTTTCGGTGTGGCTGCTGTTTTGGTTAGTTCTAGTGGCCTTGATACAGCGGCTGTCAGATTATTTGAATTCATTTTCTGAGTGGATCTGTGGCGCGGATACAAGAATCACTCTCGATGCCTTTCGGTGCCTCAGAGATGTATGAGATCGTTAACGATGTAAAGTCTTACCCGGAGTTTTTACCTTGGTGTTTTGATAGTGAAATTCTTTATCAAGATGACAGTAAAATGCGGGCAACTATTTCTATTAGAAAAGGTGGCTTTTCCTACTCGTTGACAACCTCTAATCTCCTCATGCCAGGTCGGTCTATAGTTTTAGATTTCTCGGAGGGCCCTTTCAAGTATTTGCGAGGTGAGTGGCGATTTATTCCTACAGAGGGAGGGAGTTCGGTGAATCTGGAACTTGATTTTGAAGCTGAAAATAGAATTTTGGATATTGCTTTAGGGGCGGCGTCGGGACGTGTTACCGCTAAACTGATGAAATCGTTCGAAGACAGGGCTTACGCGCTTTATGGGTGATTTTGTGAACGTGCAGGTGGTTTTTGCTGAACCAGGCCGTTCCCTAGTCGCCGATTTGCAGTTGCGGTCCGGTGCGACGGTAAGCGATGCTCTAGATGAGGTACGACAGCTGGAAGAATTTCGGCACGTCCCTATATCTGAAAAGTCTGTAGGAATATTTGGTAGGCTAATCCTGCCAGATCGAATTTTAACGGATGGTGATAGAGTCGAGATATATCGAGGTCTACAAGTTGACCCAAAGGAGCTACGACGAAATAGGGCTAAATAACACCTTTAAGTTGTTTCTTCTTCTCTGGTTTCGTTTTTGTCCTTCTTTGGAGTCTCTTCGTCATCTTTTAGCGGTTTCTTGCCAGGTGCGGGTTGTATACCTGCTTCAATTTTACTTCCTGCTTTCCGCCTTTCTTCCTGAATTCTAGTTAGTTTTTCCACGTAGTCCTTTGTTTCACTTTCGGACGCTTCGACTTCGTGTTCCGATTCCTTTACAAAAGGTATTTTCTCTTTCATCCTGGTTGACCAAGGCTTGTCTCTGTACCTGGGGACCGAGACCTTCTCATCTAGGTGGACCTTCGCTACCAGTGGGGAATCGGATGGGCTTACGTTACCGGATACAGATTCCAGAAGATCGTCGTCATTGAAGTGCAAAGTAATCCGCCTCTTTTCGGTCTCCCCTCCTCCCTTATGAAAGGAGTAAATATAATCCCATTGATGTGAATTGAAGGTGTCAGCGATAACCGAAGTTCCCATGATAAATAGCACTTTCTTTTTTTCCATCAGAGGTTTTAGTTGGGCGACCATGTCTTGGGTGACTACATTTCCTTGTTGGACGTCAATCCTATATATGAACGGGAGATCTCCAAGGTTTGGTACGTCTAGAGAGACAAATGGTATCTGTGAGCACCCTACAAAAACCAGCGAAAATACGCCTAAAAAAACTTTGTAATTTAATTTCACAGCCTCTAAATTCCTCCGCATTTTTTCAAGTCAGCTTAAAAACAACCTTTTTGTATCAGTATCTTAGACGGTAATGCACAGTTTGCTCTTTCCTATATCCGTCATTCTAACCCCCATTACTAAAATTTTACGCCAAAATCGGCTATAATGCTTACACAAATTTCTACGGGTCGAGTCAAATCATGGATGTCCGCGGATTAAAAAAAGCCGGTTTGAAGGCCACGCTCCCCAGGATGAGGATACTTGAAATCCTTGAGCGTTCTGAGCTAAAGCATATGAGCGCCGAAGATGTTTATAAGCTATTGTTCTCAAAAGGGGAAGAGATTGGACTTGCTACAATCTATAGAGTTTTAACCCAGTTTGAAGCCGCTGGCCTTGTGACAAGGCATAATTTCAACGGAACAAATTCAGTTTTTTAACTGAGAGCAGAAACCCACCATGACCACATGGTTCGCCTGGATACAGGAGAGGTCGTTGAGTTTTATAGTGAGGTGATTGAAAGGATTCAAGACGAAATAGCTGAAAAGCATGGATTTATTGTGGAAGACCACAGCCTAGTTATGTACGTGCGACCTAAAGATTCTAAGTAGATTCTTGACTAACTCTCGCAGCTGATCTAATAAGTTCCCGGGCGTGCTCCAACCCAGATCCTTGTGGAGTTGGGGTGCCAAGCATCCTAGCGATTTCTGCTTCCTTCGCCTGCCTGTTAAGGTAATCGACTGTAACGATTGCGGTATCGGCCTTTAGCTTCTTATTTATTAGGTAGTGATGATCGCCAGCTGAAGCGACCTGTGGGGAGTGGGTAATGCAGATTACTTGGCAGTTTTCCGATACTTTCAGCAGGCTTTGCCCAACAATCGTGGCAGTTGTACCACCGATTCCCGTATCGATCTCATCATAGATTAGAGTAGGGATGCTAAATTGAGAGGAGACAGCGGCGCGAATTGCTAACCCAGTTCTGGAGAGCTCTCCACCCGAGGCAACTTTAGCAAGCGAGCTGGGTTTTTGCTTAGGATTTGTAGCAAGTTGAAAACTGACGATGTCCGTTCCGTTTCTCGTAGGGGTTGTTTCGGTACGAGTCTCTAATCTAATCTCAAACTTTGCATCTGGGATCCCTAATTGTGTTAGGCGTTCGGATACTTCTTTCGCCATTGCTTTCGCAACCTTCGTCCTCTTTTGAGTCAAAACAAGAGCTTTTTCGTCAAACTCTTTTCTCACTGACTGGATATTTTTCTCTAACAAAAGGGCGTCTTCTTTCTGAGATTCGATACGGCTTTTCTCGTCTCTAAGTTTTCGGACGACGTGTCCTAAATTCTTTATTCCACAATTGTGTTTCCGAGCCAATTCGTGCAGCTGAGAAAGTCGACGCTCGATTTCACGAAGCTGTTCTGGATCGGTTTGCAACGTATTGTAAGCACGATCTATTTCCTTGATGGCCTCTTTAATTAATTCATCTATTTCACTCAGCGTGATGCTCAAATTCGATTTGCCCAGCGTATTTATTTTTTCCGCGAAATTAGAAGCCGTTTCAATGGAAAAGCTTGCACCGTTTTGCTCGTTTGCAAGCAGTTCTTTTATCTTATGAAACAGATGCAAGTTGTTATCAGCCGATGCTAGCTGTTTATGAACCTCTTCAATAGTTTCAACTTCGTCGGGCCGAAAGTCTGCCTTCTCTAATTCGTTCAGTTGATAGTCGATTAGTTCTAATTTGCTATTTTTTTCTTTTGTCTCGGCTAGATTCTCCAATCTGTCGTTATAAGATTTCCATTTTTCATAGCGTTCATTTACTTTATCTCGAATGTCGATGGCGTTAGCATACATATCAAGAATCTGTCTTTGGAAATGGGGCTCTAGAAGTAATTGGCTTTGTTGTTGGGCATGTACATCCGCAAGAAGGCCCGACAGACTTTGCAGAAAACCGGTAGTGACGGGGCTGTCATTACAGAAGGCGCGAGATTGCCCTTCTCGATAGATTACTCGCCTCAAAATACAAGATTCGTCTGTGAGGCCCCGGCCTTCAAGTAGTGAGTACAGTTGGCTGTCGCTAGGCATTTCAAAAATTGCAGTGATTTCTGCTTTTTCAGCGCCCTGCCGGACTAAGCTAGAATCGGCGCGCTTGCCTAAAGCTAGACAGATAGCTTCAATCAAGACTGATTTTCCGGCACCGGTTTCACCAGAAAGAACGGTCAGGCCGCGATGAAAATTTATGTTCACCTGCTCCACAAGGACGAAATCCCGAATTGCGAGACCCGTTAACAAGGGTTTCGACCCCAATTTAATTTAGCTCGTAGGGTAGAAAAATGATCGTGATCGGCAGGATGAATTAGTCTAATTGTTTGGTCTCTTAGGAAAACTTGAATTTTATCTCCTGGGTCTAGGTCAAAAATAGAATTGCCGTCGCAGGTTATTCGGGTAGGGTTTTCGTTGGTCGCGTCAACAAATATCTCGATGGCAGCGGTATCTTTCACCACGATAGGTCTGTTTGTCAGGCTATGCGGACAGATGGGTACGAGTGCTAGTGCGGCAACATCAGGTTCCAAAATAGGTCCGCCGCCAGATAGTGCGTATGCCGTCGAGCCTGTTGGGGTAGCAACTAAAATCCCGTCAGATCTTTGAGAATGTAAGAATTTACCATCAACATAGGTGCTTAGGGTGACTAATTTAGCAGTGTTCCATTTGTGAACTACAACGTCGTTAATAGCATTCCCAGAGGCCACTTTTTCTCCCTTTCGTATGACTTCATAGGCCAAAACCCCTCTTTTCTCGGTCTGAAATGCCCCGCCGAGGATTGCGTCTAATTCTGTTTCAATTCTGTCAGGTTGTAAATCAGTGAGAAATCCTAGCCGCCCTAAATTAACACCCATAAGGGCAATATCTTTAGGATAGATTAGGCCCGCACTTCTCAATAAGGTCCCATCTCCACCCACGGAAATGATTAAGTCACAATTTTCTCTTAGCTCATCCGGTTCTAAGACGGTGCAGCCTTCGTGATCGAGGTTCTTCAGGCCGTCCTTTAATAAAAAAACCTTACACCCCCTGTTTTTAACCGCCTTTACAGTGGCTTTAAATGTTTGAGAGACCGAGGGGTCGTCGTTTTTCGTTAAGATACCTACTCGTTTAAACATTTTTTATTGCCTTCAATTTTTGGGGTCAGAAAGGTCGTTCTGTTAAAAGTTATCATTTTGTTCGCGTTCCGCCAACGTTGGTTTTGCATGCAGCTCCAGACAATGGTAGATTTTTCCCACGGACTAATTATAACAACCAGTGTTTCAATGAGCCAAAACCCAAATACAGAGCTAAAAGAGAGATCTCAACACTTGTTCAAAAAGCTGGTTGAGAGATATATCCTCGAGGGTCAACCGGTTGGTTCTCGCACCCTAGCTAGAGATACTAAACTGGATTTAAGCCCGGCTACGATAAGAAACGTCATGGCCGATCTCGAAGAAATGGGTTTGATTACCTCACCTCATACTTCTGCTGGCAGAGTGCCTACTGTAAAAGGCTATCGATTATTCGTAGACAAGATGGTTACTTTTAGGGATCTGACGCCGATTGAAATAGAAAAGATGGAAAGTCACATGGAAGTAGGAGGCACTATAGAGTCATTGCTTAATAAGACATCCAGATTGTTGTCGGACGTTACCAAGATGGCTGGTTTGGTTATGGTGCCGGTATCTACCGGCAAGGCTTTGCGACAGGTTGAATTCCTTTCGCTTAACGACAACAGAGTATTGGCGATTTTGGTTACTAATGATAGCGAAGTCGAAAACCGAGTAATAAAGACTGAAAAAGCCTATTCTCAATCAGCGTTAACGGAAGCCGCAAATTATCTGACGAGTGCCTTTGCCGGGCGAGACATAACTGCCGTAAAAAATGGGTTGATTTCTGAAATGTCGGAAGCGAGGCAAGAGATGGACAGGTTAATGGCGCTGGCTATTGAAATGTCTCAAAAGGTGTTTGTTCATCCGCAGACAGATAGCAAAGACTACGTGCTCGCTGGCCAAACCAATTTAATGAATCTATATGATCCATCCCAGATCGATAAGCTACGAAATTTGTTTGAGGCCTTTAACCAAAAACGGGATATTCTGCATTTGTTGGATCAAGCGATTCATGCCTCAGGTGTCCAGCTTTTCATCGGTGAAGAATCCGGGTACGACGTACTGGATGAATGCACGGTTGTGACTTCTACTTACGAAAGCGAGCATCAAACACTCGGGGTGTTGGGTGTTATCGGGCCTACCAGGATGGAGTATCAAAGGGTCATTCCGATTGTCGATTTGACTGCAAAAATGTTGAGCTCTGCCTTGGATTTGAAAAATTAGGCCATATATTAGTCTAATTAAAGGTTCCCTTCTGTCGCTAGTAGGTAGTTAGTGGAACCATGTTCG
>CAZXQY010000095.1:0-9439 GCA_964642505.1 uncultured Gammaproteobacteria bacterium
GCGATTTAAGTCCTCTCCAATGGGATAGGCATTTTCCATGCTCATCACCACTACGTGTCGTCCGTTTTCAGCCATCTCAAACACCTCAGATACTGAACGCGCAAGCCGGAAATGGGCAGGGTGATTAGATACCATGGAAATAATCTGAGAGAGACGCCGTTTAGCGTTAATATACGAGATTTCGAAACCAGCTTTATTGAGCAGACCTTGAGGATTATAAATAGCCCAAAATCCGGCATCCAAGCCACCTTCGGCAAGTCTGGCAATGTCGACGGCAGAATAATAGTCGCGATAATCATAGGAAGCACCAATCTCAAAACCAGGAAGCGCCAGTCTAATAGGCGTATCTATATGAGTATCTAGGGTAAATAGGCTACGGTGCAGCGATTTGTCTGATCCAAAAAGCTTTTTATTTTCTGCTAAGGGCGTTTGCCAAAGCAGAACAAATAGGATGACGGAAATCCATACCCGAATAATCACTCGACACATTTCTTGAGCTTTTCTCTATTTTGATAGTACGACACAAGCATCTTTTGACGTATATAATGCTTCAATCTGAATCTTGATACAAAAATGAAAATGAGTGAACAATCAAACGCAGAGCAAATAGCGGTAGTAGCGAAGACTTATCACACATGGATCACCGGTCTGACCCTTGCCTTGATTTCAAAAAAAGGACCCGAAATCGCTGAGCAATTCGTTTTTAGGTTGTTTAGAAAACAACACCACGAAAAATTCTTACCGGGCCTTGAGAAACTTGGATTAACAGATGAACCTGCTGCGGTGGCCTGTGCAAAGTACCATTATTTCTCCAACCAATTGGGCGGCGTCTCAGTGGAATATTTAGAAGAGACATCTAAAAAGGCCTGGATTCGTTATCCACCTCCTCGATGGATATGGTTTGGAAGCGCTATTTGCGCCGTACCAGAAAATGTTAATCGTGCCATGTTATATGGTTGGCATGCTCAAAACGGCGTTACGCTAGGTAATCCTTATTTAGGATTCGTATGCACTGGAACTACTGTAGAGGGTGCCGCCGGTCTAGAAGGCTTCTATATAGAATTCGACTCTCCGATAGAGCCTAAAGATCGGCTCCAATTCCGCTTTGATTTGGACTGCCCGTTAATCGCAAAACATAAACTGCCACAACTAGACAGTGAACTATGGCCCGTAGAACGTAAGGCTAAAGCTTACCGAAATTATGCCATGGAGTATATCCGGACAGCCTTACCGATTGTATTAGATTTATTGGGTACGGAAGAAGCCAACAGAATCGCGATTCTGTGTTCTAAACAGGTGGGGATGCAACTCTACAGTGAACTGAGAAAAATTTTCGCGATCAAAGATGACTCGAAGGAATCTTTTACAATGTTTTTATCAGATTTCCTCACCGTTAGCGGCGATTCTGTAAACAATCTGGCAGGTGACATGTTGGTGCGAAACAAGTGGCGATTATTCCCCGGCAACGCGCTCTCCTTCGTAGAACGCTGTGAAACTTCCCTACTAAATGGAATGTTGGCCGCTCACAACCGATTCTTAAATCTAAATCGACAAGCAAGTCTCGATCAAACCAAATTCTCCCTAACATGAGCTATCACTGGCCAAATCATTTCACGGTCTTACCATCGGCGTAAGTCGTAGTCCGTGCCAAGGTTCCGTCTTCGTCAAAATACTCCCAGAGGCCATGGCGTTTTCCATCTTTAAATGCTCCCCTAGTCTCTAGTTGGCCATTACCAAAAAATGACTCATAAGCTCCGTATCGATAGCCGTCTCTCGTTGCCTTTACGCCTGCTTTATAGCTACCTCTTTCTCGCAACTGCCCATGCGAATAAAATTGCTCCCAATCGCCGTCCCGTTCTCCATTGAGATACTGCCCTTGCGATTCGAGCTGACCGTTACTGTGATAATCTAGCCAAGGCCCGTTTTTTACTCCGTTGGAATAAGACTGCTTGCTCTTCCATTCCCCTGAGCTAAAAAATCTGTGCAGAGACCCATCGACCTTGCCCCCTTCATAGGTGGCTTCTTCCCGCATTTGTCCATTTTTGTGGTAAACCTTTGAAGTACCGTTGAGTTTATCTTCTGAGTAGAACTCTTCGCTTTTCTTTGCACCTTTTTTATAAAATTTTAAAACAGGACCTTCTCGTTGCCCATTTAAGCGTGTTTCTTGTTCTTTAAGGTTAGCGTTATCGTAAAAAACTTCTTGTAATCCTTCCTTTATTCCGTTTTTAAAGTTGTTCTTTTCGCTGACCTTACCGTTATTATGAAATTTCTGCCATAGACCAATTTTCTTTCCGTCTTTATAGCTTCCGCTTTCGTAAATTTTGTCTTTCACTCTTTTAACATATTTAGCACTAGCTAGCTGATCAGAATCGATGTGGTAGGCTAGCCCATCCTTTAGCCTGACCTCATCTATAGACGCGTCTTGCGAACACGCAACAGTTATAGTCACCAACAATAAATAAAACGGAATTTTCATCTCTCCTCCCATCCTACACCAATATTTTCAACATGCTTATCCTAAAGGACGCCGATTCTTCGATTTGAGAACATATATATGCGAATAAGCGGTACTAATCAACCCTTCCCAGAGACCTCTCACCAATATCTTAGGACAGTCCGCTCCCACAACTGTCACTCCCACACCATATTGAATTCTAAATTCTTATTAATATTTTCGTTTGTCTTGACATAGCAATCATTGCAGTTAGGATTTATATCAACGACCATTTGCGAATAAAGCGTAAATTAAAAATAACAGGGGACAACAGTAATGAATAAGAAGACGAACTCGGAACCTAGATGCGCTCCGATTAGCTATGATCCTGCGAAATTCGGATATAGTGTGGTTGACGAGGCACCGGAAGTCAATCAACGCCATAAAAAGGGCGAAGTCTATTTCTCAGATAGGGTGGCAACCAAAGAAGTCGAAGAGATCTTCATGAAAGAATGGCTGCTCGTTGGTCGCGTCGAAGAAGTAGAAAAAACTGGCGACTACTTTACTCACCGTATAGCCGATGAACCTATCGTAGTAACCCGAGAAAAAACCGGTAATATTCAAGCTTTTGCAAACGTTTGTCGGCATCGGGGTGTGCAAGTTGCATGGAATTCTGGTAATACAAAATATTTTTCTTGTCCCTATCATGGATGGGTTTATGACACTAGTGGAAAACTGGTAGACGCGCAACACCTCGAGAAAGCGACCAATTTTTGCAAGAAGAACATTTCGTTACCCCGGTTAAGAACGGAATTATGGGAAGGATTCATATTCATTAACTTTAACGAAGAAGCCGCCCCCTTGATTGATAGCTTAGAAAAATGGGATTTCCCGAAAGTTTACGAGCCGTATCAAATGAGTAAATTGCGAATGGCTAACAAATTCAGTATGACCATACCGGCAAACTGGAAATTTCTGAACGAAAACTTGACGGATATATATCACATAGCGGTACTACACTCTGCCACTTTCGGACCCCATCAACCGCTAGAAGGCTACCGATATCAAGTTTTTGATGGTGGATATCACGGTCGTTTTACTGGGGGAACATTAGCTCCCGAGGGGAAATCTTTGTTTGGTCCTATCCCTTGGTTACCAGAGGAATTACATAGCGGAGGTTTTTCCAGCCACTTACCGCCTAATGTTGCATGGTTTCCGAGATTCGACTATGTATCGATAGGAACCAACTGGCCAATTACACCTGACAGCAGCCTGTCGATAACCTATCAACTGTTCCCGGAAGAACATTTTAGCCAACCCGACTTTAAAGAGAAGGCGCAAGAATACGTCGATTTTTACAAAGCCTTTATGGAAGAAGACACCGACATGATAAAAGCCCTCCAACGAGGAATGAAATCCCGTTACTACGAACCGGGTGTTGTCTCTCCGTTTGAAGCCGGTCTGATGGGCACCATAAAGCACTCTGTAGATGATATCGGCAACGGGTAATTGAAGGCAGTCGACAAAGGAGAAATGCTATGAGTAATGGGGTGTTTGTGGGGCCTGACCTAGCAAAGGCAGCTTTGATTTTGGCGAGCAACGTAATGCAAATCAAAGAAGGGGAAGACGTTTTAGTCACCTGTGATCCAAAAACAGATGAAAAAGCGGTAGCTGCCATAGTAAACGCAGGTGCCCATCTAAAGGCGCGCGTCGTTACAATGGAAATCAATCCCCCGCTCCCATTCCAAGGAGGACTTGCGGACCCTTACATCAGTGACCCAGTTGCTCACGCGACCAGCCATTGTGACGCGTGGATAGACTTGTGCATGCCCTATATGGCCGGCGCTGCGATCTACCATACCGCTATGAAAAACAATAGGACCAGATATTTTCTGGCGGCAGACCTTGGAGCTGAGGGTATCGTCAGGATCTTCTGTCGGTCCGATATTGAAAAAGTATTCGCTGTTTCGGATTTATTTAGTGCAATACTGGAGGAATCAGCTGGCAAGACCTGCCGTTTTACGACTCCTCTAGGGACGGATGTAGAATTCGTACTAGCCGATCCTGAAGGCCTGACGATTGAAAAAGCCACTAAACCAGGCGGGTTTTTCGTTCCTGGCACGGTCATGGTTATACCGGAGCTCGATAGTGTAAAAGGAACAATCGTGTGCGAGTCCACATTTCATGAATACTATACCAAGTTAGACGTGCCTTACCGGTTTACGGTAGATGGCAAAATCAAAGACGTAACGGGAGGCGGAACTGAACTAGCAGCCATCAAACGTTCATTAAAACGTGCCGGAAATGGGGAATATGGCAATATCGTACACTTCACTTGTGGATACCATCCGGCCGCTAGAATGACCGGCAAGTCTTTCATAGAAGACCAAAGGGTAGCCGGGTGTAACGCTGTCGGACTCGGACTTCCCCAATGGATAGAAGGTGGCGGAGAAAACCATCCCGATTGCGTAATGTCTGAGCAGTCTTTCTGGATAGATGGCGAACACATAATTGACTCGGGCTCGATAATAGGACCCGCCAATCTTGCGCAACTAGTGTCCGAACTTGAGCTAGTTTATGACTAAAGTTGAGGCAACCGGGGCCAAAACTTTCAATGCAGGTAACCTAGTCTTAGAGTCCGGAAAGATCCTGGATGAGACGTTAATAGTTTATAAAACGTTCGGGAAACTGAATAACAATCGTGACAATGTCATTGTGATTAATACTCACTTTGGAGGTACCCACGAAAACAGCCAGTACCTAATTGGTGATGGCATGGCACTTGACCCTAACAAATACTTTATAATAGTGGTGAACCTGTTAGGCAATGGAATGTCTTCTTCGCCAAGTCATCATTTAGGCCCGAGATTTCCAACTGTTTCAATAGCGGACAACGTTCGGGTTCAAAAACAGCTGCTGGACCGGACTTACGAAATCACCGAAATTAGTCTTGTCGTAGGACACTCTATGGGAGCCGTCGCTAGCTACCACTGGGCAGCACTGTTTCCAGACCAAGTACACCGAGCAGCACCCATATGCGGAGCTGCGAAAATATCGACCCATAATCATATATTCTTGGAAGGGATGAAGGGAATCTTGATGGCAGATTCCGTCTGGGAAGATGGCAATTATAAAAATCCGCCAGTCGCAGGATTAAGAACCATGGCTCGAGCCTGGGCCGCCTGGCCGCCCTCTTCTCATTTTTATAGACATAACCTTTATGAAAAACTTGGGTACGATTCGGCCGAAGATTTTCTGACACAGTACTGGGAGCAGACCTATTGTAGTCTCGATGCGAATGACCTGCTTGCGCAAATGGCTACATGGCAAACCGCTAATATCGGCAACAATGATCTCTACAAGGGGAGTTTTTCTGCGGCACTTAAAGGAATAACAGCTAAAACCTACGTGATGCCGTGTAGAACCGACGCTTATTTCCCTCCTGAAGATAGCGAGATTGAAGCAAACGAAATTCCTGATTCCAAGCTCTTAGTTATCGACTCCAATTGGGGGCACTGGGCAGGATCCGGTCGAAACATTAACGATACGGCTTTCATCGACAAAGCTTTGTCAGATTTATTAAAACAAGGACATTAAGAGTTGGATCTAATAAACCTTTCAGCTAGCCAGGCGGCTAGTCTTATCAAAAACAAAGAGATAAGTTCAGTAGAATTAACACAAGCCTGCCTCGACCGTATAAACGACAGAAATGATCTCGTGGGCGCTTTCAAGTTCTTTGATCCCGAGTATTCGCTCCGGCAAGCACATGAAGCTGACAGTGTGCCTGCAATGTCTAACCTCCATGGCGTTCCATTCGGTGTAAAAGATGTCATCGACACTGCCGATTTTCCCACGGAAAGAGGAACCCCAATTCACAAGGATAGACAACCTAGCGCTGATGCTACTTGCGTGCAGCTAATGCGAAAAAGTGGCGCAGTCTTACTCGGCAAAGTAGTAACCACTGAATATGCCATGTTTACCCCAAATGAAACCCGAAATCCCCTGAATCTGGCTCATACCGCGGGAGGCTCGTCAAGCGGAACCGGGGCTGCCGTCGCCGATAAAATGGTGCCCATCGCTTTTGGTAATCAAACTGCTGGCTCACTTATCCGCCCAGCCGCTTTCTGTGGGGTTTACGGACTAAAACCGACGCATGGCACAACCGACGGGGCAGGTATTCTTCCCCTACAGCCATATTTTGATACTTTGGGATACATGGCTCGCTCAATTGAAGACCTTCAGCGTTTTTACGGAGTGGTCACTGAAGAAAACCAAACTACGGTTTGGACTAGAGAGAGAACTCCTAAGATTGGTTTTTGCGAGACGTATCAATGGACTTTCGCTCAAAAAGAATCTAAAGATATGTTGAACCAAACTGCCGAACAGTTTGAATCACTTGGCGTAGAAGTGCAAACGCTCACGCTTCCTGGTCACTATTCGGATATTGTTGATTTACACAGATTGATTCTGTACCACGGAATTTCCCGATCCTTAGCTAAAGATTACCAATCAGCCAGCGCCCAAATGAGTGAGGGTCTGCGAGATGTTATACAAGAGGGAATGTCCCATAGCGAAGAAACCTACCAAAGGGCTTGTCAGAAAGCCAAACAACTACGGGCAAATGCAGATGAAATTTTTGGGGATTTGGACGGAATCATATGCCCCAGTGCTCCCGGAGAAGCTCCAGAAGGAACTAACACAGGTAGTCCGATCTTCCAGGTTACGTGGACTCTACTTGGCGTGCCTTGTATCAATCTCCCTTGCGGGCTAGGACCTAAGGGATTACCCGTCGGGGTCCAATTGATTGGCCGAAGGCATAACGATGCCGCCCTCTTAGCGCTGGCGAACCAGTTAATGAACGATTTTAAACCTATTAAATTGTAGAAAATACCCATGGAAGAAATAAAAGTTTGTTTGCTAGACGAAATTTCATCTGGAGATGTAAAACAAGTTGAAATAGATGGCCGCTTGCCTCTAGCAGTCTACAATCTTCGAAACGATTACTTTGTCACCGATGACACATGCACCCACGGTGAAGCCTCGCTAGCAGAAGGAGACATTGAGGGAGACGAGATCGTATGCCCGTTCCACTTGGGAAAATTCGATATCAAAACAGGAGAAGTTACTGCTCCGCCATGTAGCGAACCTATAAAAACATACGCCGTCCGTATTGAAAATGGGACAGTCTACGCAATTTTGGGAACCAAAGATGAATAATTTTTATCGGATTGGACAAATCGTACCTAGTTCGAATGTGACTATGGAAATTGAGGTTCCAGCAATGCTATCTCAAGTAACCCTACCCGAGGGAAAATCGTTTTCCTTTCATTCTTCGAGAGCACCCATGAAGACAGTAGCAAAAGATGAGCTAGTAAGAATGAATGAGCATATGAAAAGATGCGCCAAAGAACTAATGGATGCTGAGATGGATATCATCGCTTCCGCTTGTCTGGTAGCAATAATGTGCCAAGGGGTCGGTTACCACAGAGTTGCGGAGAAAATGATAGCAGAAGCGGTCGGGCAGAACGCTCCGCCAGTTATTTCCAGTGCAGGGGCTTTAGTTAACTCCTTACAAGACATCGGCGTGAAAAAAATCTCTTTTATTGCCCCCTATATTTCTGAATTGACTAGATCCGTAAGCGAGTATATCGAGCATGAGGGCATCGAAGTAGAAGACTGCATCTCTCTACAAATCCCTTCTAACATAGAGGTTGGCCAACAAGATCCCATGGCATTACGAGAAATCGTTAAAACACTCAAAACAGACAATGTTGACGCAATCGTATTATCGGCGTGCGTCCAGTTGCCCTCACTGCCTGCCCTCGATTTTGTCCAACGTCAATTTGAGGTACCAGTTTTATCAACCGCCTCAGCCACAGTGTTTCAAATCTTGAAGGAGCTTAGACTGCCCACTCATGTACCACATTCCGGCGGCTTGCTTTCCGGAGACTTTGACTAAACCCTTAATTCTCTAACCGAAACGTCCTGCCGCCAGACGCTGGGGAATAACTGCCAACTCGCCTCCCATAATGTAGTCGCCTAACATAGAAGCTGTTATGGCTGAAAGGGTCAAGCCCAGATGATGATGTCCGCATGCAGTAAAAATATTCGGCCACCCCGGCACCGACCCCAACATGGGAAGGAAATCTGGTAATGTCGGACGTCGACCCATCCAACGTCTCGATTCAATCAGCGCAACAGTTGGTAACAGTTCTCTGGCATGATTACCCAAAATTTCTGCCCTTAACCATTTCGGTTCAGGTTCATCCTTTATCGGTGCTATCTCGGAAGTACCCGCTACCCTAAGCCCCGAACGCATAGGAGTCAAATAACAACCTCTCTCATAAGACCCGATTGGCATATCGAAGCTTAGTCCTTCATGATCCAACTCTAAATGATAACCTCGCTCCGCAATCAATGGCACCTTCATACCTAATGGTTCTAAAAGAAGACCCGATAAATATCCACCGCACACTACTACCTTATCGTAGATCCATTTTTTCTGTTTAGAGATAAGAACTGGCCGATCTATTGTTTCTATACTTTCTACTTTGGCTTTGATAAAACTTCCGCCATCTTTCAGGAAGTTTCGAAAAATCTCCTCCGTTACTTCAATCGGAGAAACTGTGTTCATCCCATCAGGATAATACACAGCATGTTTCACTCCCATAGCGAGCTCTGGAACCCTTTCCCTAGCTTCTTCTCCGTTACTCACTTGCCAATGTATACCGTACTCATTTTGACGGATACGCTCATTAACTGTCCGCTCAAATCCGCTGTTGGTCTCAAATATTTTCAAGGAACCGTTATTTCTCATAAGGTTCGCTATTTTCTCTCTACCCACAACATTTAACCATGCGCCTTTTGCCTTATTCTGCAAGTCAGCTAAAACTTCTATTCCTCTTTCGGAATTCTGTCCCTTACATTATTTTAAATATTTAGCTAACCAAGGAGCCAAAATCAAAAGACAATTCCAGTTAAGTGAAATCGGCCCCAGTGGTTCAA
>CAZXQY010000096.1:0-9336 GCA_964642505.1 uncultured Gammaproteobacteria bacterium
TCATTAATTTTGTAAGTATATACAATATCTGTTCTAATATTAGTTGCCTTTAATTTAATATTTAATCTCCTAAAATGTTCATATTTTGGGTCATCTCTCTTTTTAATTTCTTCTTTTAACAGTTGTTCTATTTCTTTCTGATCGGTATTAGCTAAAGCATTTCCAGTGGAATTTTCGTGAATCAATATTTCGTTTGTACTGGATATCCTGCCTTCATGTAGAATCGTTTGATAGATCGAAACTTCCATTTTGTCAAAAATAACATCCGATACGGCTTTCTTTGAAGGAAGCAATGTTCCGCTGAAGGAAGCAAGAATACAAATAAATACTTTGTTATTTGACACAAAAACGTTTAAATTTATCGGGCTCATTTTTGGTAGCTCAAACTTTTAGCTAGAGAACTTGCGTCAGTAGCTACATCCAATTTGCTTAATTCTTTATATACCTGTTCGGAGGCGTGGGGGGTTATAGACAGCGAGCAGTTTGTTAGAAACTTCTCTTTTATTTCTGCTTTTGTTAACGGATTTTCTTTCGATCCTCGATTGTACTTGATGGTTTTCTCGTATTGTTTGCCGTTACTAGTTTCGACAACTAAAGCTCCAGAAAAAGATTTCGGGTAATAGGAACGCTCAGTAATCGAGTAATGGATTTTAGAACACAACGACGAGACCTTCCGGTTTTTTAATGCTGTAGGAGTAAGCTCTTTTAGAGTGAAGCGTCCATGTACAAGAACAGCGGCGACTATATACGGAATACTAAATTGGGCCTCATAGGGGGTGTTGGGTTTTCTTTTCTGGTCTTCGGGTTCGCACACGATAGGGACCTGGTCTTTGTGAACTAATGCTATTATTTTGGTTATTGATTCTAATTGAAGATTATTTTCTTTTTTGATCTCTAAAGCGCAATCTGCGAAAGCGTGATTAAAGTGACACGCGGGATAGGGTTTGATAGCACTACCCAGGGTCTCCCAATCTTCTCCCAATGTTTTAACTAATTGAGCTATTCTATTTTTCTCGTTTTGCCCTAACAATATGTTAAAAAGCCCATATTTTCCTTCAAGGGCTTTTTTGGGCCCGACAAAATCGTTTTTAGCAAGAGCTACAGCCGTTATTCCCGCAACGGCTGCCCAAGAAGGATGAATTCTTTTCGTCCACGCACCCTCGGAAACAAATTCCATGTTACCTGATGCCATGCTGAGTACGATTCCGATAGCGTTGGTTATTTGCGAAGGATTAAGTTTACTAAGATAGGAGGCAGTAACCACACAACCGAACGCCCCGATTACTCCAGTGGGATGGTGACCGTTTTTTTGTAATTGGCCTTCCGTGACGATTCCGATCCGTGCTGTGACTTCTATCCCTAATATGTAAGCCGTTAAGATGTCTATTCCAGACTGGCGGGTAGCAATACCCAAATTGAATGCTACCGGCCAATGACTGGCGGAGCAGTGTACGACGGAATCCAGGTGAGTATCGTCGTAGTCTAGGCCATGTATAAGAGCGGCGTTGCAAAAGACTGCGTCTCTTAGAGGTAATGTTTCGGCTTGTCCGATAACCGGAGAATTGCCACCGCCACCCAACTCAGACATGGTCTGTAAAACGGACTTGCTAAAATCATAGGTTCGCGACGCAAAAGCTATTCCAACCGCGTCGATTATACAAAGTTTCGCATGTTCGACAATTTCGTTAGGTATATTATTCGACGGGAAGTTGTGAACAAATTCGGAGATTGATTCTGAGACGGATTTTTCTTGGCCAGTCATTTTTAATTTGTAGGGGGGTCTTTAGGTAGTTATAGCGATGGAGAAATTTTTCTCTTCACGCTAGGATAACGAAGTTATGACCTTAGGTGGAATATTTTTTCTTTTTATCCTAACAGGCTGCCTGTCGGCAGACTCGTGGGCTGAATATCCGTCGAAAGTTGGCTGGGTGGAGGCTGCTAAATTCATGGGCAGAGAGGAAGCCAGAACGGGGTATTTACCTAAAATCACCGATAGGTTTCCGGGTTTGGGTATCCCTGACGCTTACGAGATACAAAACTATCTAATAAGGGCAGGGACTAAAAAAAACCTCGTTGTGGGTTATAAGGCTGGTTTTACAGGTCTGGATGATCGCGATCGATTTGGGCTGCAGCATCCCGTGTCGGGCGTGCTTTTTTCAGGGTGTGGCTACAAGGGGGAGGTCTCGTTGAGCCTGCAGGATCATCCTGGGCTGATGTTGGAGTTGGAAATAGGCTATCGATTGAAATCTAAAATAACAGAACCAATGAAAAGTAGCGAGGATTTAGATCGCTATGTTGCCGACGGTTTCCCCGCAATAGAATTGCCTCAAATAAAATTTAGGAATTTGAAAGGAATTTCGGGTGTAGACCTTGTGGCCGCTAATATGGCGTCTGCCTGTTGGATTGAAGGAAGTAGTTTTACGGGCGTCGATCCAAGTCACTACGACTCGTTAAAGGTTTCTCTTTTCTTGGACGGCGAATTGATCGATTCAGGATTTGCAGGAGCCGTTAATGGTCAAAAGGCAGCTTTGTTGTGGCTCGTACAGCATCTTCAAAGAAGGAATGTAAGCCTTGAGGAAGGGCTGTTATTGTTAACTGGTAAGATTGGCAATATCAATCCAGCAAAAGTGGGTGAGTACGTCGCGGTTTACGGAGAAAAGAAACTTTTTTTCCAAATTCGACACTGATACTTGGGTAGCTGATCGTTTCTTATTTGTGAAGTCCCATCGCCTGCACGATGGTTGCTGCTATCTCTTCAATCGAGACGGTTGAGGTGTCTAGAAAAGGTAGCCCTTCAGATCTAAATAAAGTTTCCGCTATAGAAACCTCCTGACGGCAATTGCTGATTTTGGAATACTCTCCGTCAGGTCTTCGTTCTTTTCTGATTCTACTTAACTGCTCTGGCCGAATTGTTAGGCCGTAAACTTTATTTTTGAGATCTCGAAGAGCTTTGGGAAATTCAAAATTTGTAAAATCGTCAGATGTTAGTGGATAGTTAGCGGCTTTTAGTGAATAGTGCATTGAAAGATACAAACATGTGGGAGTTTTACCACATCTAGAGACGCCCATTAGAATAATGTCTGCTTCATGGAAATCGCTAGGGCTGAGTCCGTCATCATGATTTAGCGTGAAATTCAGAGCGTTTAATCTGATTTCGTACGCCCCAGTATCACTGATCCCATGCATTTTACCGGCGGTTCTAGAGGAATTAGATTCCAACGCTGATTCAAGGGGAGCAATAAATGTCCCGAACAAATCAAATACATTCGGTGAACTGGTTGCTATAATTGATTGGATCTCGGGGTCAGTTAGTGTGCTGAAGACGATGGGATGTTCTTCACCTGCTTTGGCATGTGCGACTATCTTCGCGACGGCGGTCCTAGCGGAGGCTATATCAGTGACGAAGGGTATGAAAGTCTTGGTAAATTGAATGTTGGGAAATTGGGTTAATAAGCTTCCGCCCAGAGTTTCCGCAGTGATGCCGGTGCGATCAGAAATAAAAAAAACTCGTCTTTTCATGGGGAGTTAGCGACCTCTTTGAGTTTATGCAGAAAAATCTAGTGGTAATAATAACGCAGAGTTTGTGAAAGATGGAGAAATTAGGAATAGGCGTTAACTATGAATAAATATGTGTTGTCTTTAGATGAAGTCACTTTAAGGGATGTTAACTTGGTGGGTGGGAAAAATGCTTCTTTGGGAGAGATGATTACGCACCTCAAGGAGGTGGGCGTTATAGTTCCCGGAGGGTTTGCTACTACAACAGAGTCCTTCAAGGAATTCCTTCACCACAACAATTTGGCGAAAAAGATAGACGAGTTACTTGCTGAATTGGACGTTTCAAATATCAAGGATTTGAAACGTACGGGTAATCAAATAAGAAGTATGGTTGTAGAGAACCCCCTTCCAGATGTTCTCGTCGAATCGTTAGCTGCCGCTTATACTCGGATGACAGAAGGCGAATCAAGAGATTTTTCTGTTGCCGTGAGGTCTTCTGCCACGGCCGAAGATCTTCCTGATGCATCATTTGCGGGTCAGCAAGAGACGTTTTTAAATGTTAGGGGATTGGAGGATGTCGTACGTAGGATAAAACAAGTTTTTGCTTCCCTTTACAATGACAGAGCTATTTCGTATAGGGATCACCAAGGTTACGCGGCGGGCAATATAGCGATATCAGCCGGTGTTCAAAGGATGGTTAGGAGCGATCTTGCGGCGAGTGGAGTTATGTTCACGTTAGATACTGAGTCGGGTTATAGAGATGTCGTTTTTATAACATCAAGTTATGGATTAGGAGAGCTCATAGTTCAGGGGGCAGTGAACCCAGATGAATTCTACGTGTGTAAGAAAGGACTCGCCCGGGGGGACAAGTCGATATTGAAAAGAGAGGTAGGCTCTAAGCATCTGGCGATGACTTTTGTTGAGGATACGAACGAAAACGCCGGTGCGCACGTGGCGACAATAGGTGTTCCGCCCTCTAAAGCAAGGAGATTCAGTCTATCAGATGAGGAAGTCGAGAGTTTGGCTCGAATCGCCGTAAAAATTGAAACTCATTATGGCAGACCAATGGACATTGAGTGGGCCAAGGACGGTTCAGACGGAGGGCTTTACATAGTGCAGGCGAGGCCGGAGACTGTACAGAGCAACTCTTCAGATCACGCTATACAAAGGTTTTCTTTGAAAGAAGGCGGTAATGCCTTGGTCGAGGGTCGCAGCATCGGAGACAAGATAGGTGCAGGAAAGGTTCGTATTATAGACAACCCAGCCGAAATGGAGAGATTAGATGTAGGCGGGGTATTAGTGACAGATATGACTGACCCAGACTGGGAGCCTGTGATGAAAAGAGCATCAGCTATTGTTACTAATCGGGGCGGCAGGACTTGCCATGCGGCGATTATTGCCAGAGAACTAGGGGTGCCGGCGATAGTGGGGTGCGGTGATGCCACGAGCAAGCTCATAGAAGATCAGGTTGTAACTGTGGTTTGTTCCGAGGGAGATACAGGCAAAGTGTATGAGGGTAAATTAAAGTTTGACAAATCGGAGATCCGGCTAAAGGAAATGCCACATATTGATACTAAGATAATGTTGAATGTAGGAAATCCGGAGAGAGCTTTTGCTTTTTCTACCTTGCCTAATAACGGTGTGGGTTTAGCTAGGCTTGAATTCATCATAAATCAATTCGTCGGTATTCACCCTAAAGCCCTAATAGATTATGAAAATCTAGACGAAGAATTGCAATCGGAAATATCCGATAGGATCGCCGCATATGAAGGACCACGGGATTATTTTGTAAAAAGAGTTGCGGAAGGGATATCGACGATTGCTGCACCTTTTTCCCCAAGCCCAGTGATTGTTCGCCTTTCCGATTTCAAGTCGAACGAGTATTTTAATTTGGTTGGAGGTCGGCTTTATGAGCCTACCGAAGAAAACCCAATGCTCGGTTTCAGAGGTGCTTCAAGATATATCTCGCAAAATTTCCGATCATGCTTTGAGCTAGAATGTCAGGCTATGAAATTAGTTCGGCAAAAGATGGGATTGAAAAATGTGGAAATCATGGTGCCGTTTGTTAGGACTGTCGCCGAGGCTGAAGAGGTAATCGATCTTTTAGCTGAGAACGGCTTGGAAAGGGGCGTAGATGGTCTTCGTGTGGTTATGATGTGTGAATTACCGTCGAACGCTATTTTGGCCCGTGATTTTCTACAGCATTTCGACGGTTTTTCTATTGGATCAAATGATATGACTCAACTTACCTTGGGGCTGGACAGAGATTCTAATCTGGTTTCCCATCTCTTTGATGAAAGAAATGAGGCGGTCAAGTCCCTTTTGAAGCTGGCCATTTCAGAATGTCGAAAAGCTGGTAAATATGTTGGAATTTGCGGGCAAGGACCTTCAGATCATCCGGAGTTGGCCCAATGGCTGCTAGAACAGGGTATAGAAAGTATTTCTTTGAATCCTGATTCGGTTGTGCAAACGTGGTTAGATTTAGCCAAATAGGTATGTATCTGATTAAATTAATTTCAAAGAAAAGTCGATGGCTTGGATATTTTTGGTCAAAGCGCCGACCGAGATGTAATCGATTCCGAGCTCACTTAATTTACCGATTTTTTCCAAGTTGATATTACCGGAGATTTCCACCTTAGTATCTTGAGACTCTATAGGTAAGATAGTCGCGAGTTCCTCTTCGTTGAAATTATCTAACAATATGATGTCGGCCCTAGCTTCTAGGGCCTCAGATATTTCTTTGACGTTTTCGACTTCGACTTCTATCGTTAGATCTGGCCTTTTTTTTCGCATCTTCCTAATGGCGGTCGCAACGGACCCCGCAGCCTTAATATGGTTTTCTTTAATAAGCACCCCATCGAATAATCCTTTTCTGTGATTTTTACCTCCGCCGCACACGACAGCATATTTTTGCGCACTTCTGAGTCCAGGCACCGTTTTCCGCGTGTCTAGAACTTTCATCTTACGATTTTTTATCTTTTCGACGTACTGTGCGGTGATCGTGGCAGTGCCAGAAAGCGTCTGTAAAAAATTGATTGCGGTTCTTTCACCGGTCAATATCGCTCTTGTATTTCCTTCTATTTTAAAAACAACCTGTCCTTCTCGAAGGTGGTCGCCATCCTCAGACATCCATTCTATGAGTAAAGAAGAATCTAAACTCTTAAAGGTCTCATTCACCCAATCGGTTCCACACAATACGGAATTTTGTCTACAGGTAACCTCAGCTTTACATCTCGAAGTTTCGCAAATGAGCGAAGCCGTAACATCTCCCGTTTTAACGTCTTCATCGAGAGCTCGTTTTACAGAGTCTTCGATATCTGCTTTAGGGGGCTTGGCGTTTTCAAGATCGGATTTAGTGGAGTTCACTTATTCTATTCCTAGCGTGTTGAGACAATATAATCGTGCACTGCTTTAAATACGAGTGGGCTAAGTAGGATTAGGGCGATAAGATTTGGTAGGGCCATTAGTCCGTTAAAAATATCAGCGATGACCCAAACGGTTTTGAATTCGATGATTGCCCCGAAATATATCGCGCCAATCCAGGCTACACGATAACGCATAATCACATTGTC
The DNA here is from genome assembly GCA_964642505.1 of uncultured Gammaproteobacteria bacterium. Lineage (GTDB taxonomy): Bacteria > Pseudomonadota > Gammaproteobacteria > TMED69. Next base: position 7,068 of record CAZXQY010000096.1, read on the forward strand.
GCCGAAAAGAAATTGAGCACATTTTTCCCCATAATAGCTCCAGCCAAGGATAGTGGTAAAGGCAAAAACGGCTATTGAAACAGCTACTAGGTTTCCACCTAACGGGCCAAGAATGGCCTCGAATGCTTTGGCCGCTAGAATTGCTCCGGGTACGTTGTTGTCTACGGGGATAGCGATCAATATTACCAGAGCTGTAATTGTACAGATAACCATAGTATCTATGAACGTACCCAGCATAGCCACCATTCCTTGTTCGACCGGGCTTTCCGTTTTCGCCGCAGCGTGAGCTATTGCAGCACTTCCAAGTCCTGCTTCGTTTGAGAAAATTCCTCTAGCAAAGCCCCACCTCAACGCTAACCAAATTCCGGCACCGCCCACAGAGGAAGTATTAAAAGCTTCGGAAATTATTCCAGTAAAGACATTTGGAATTGCTTCTGCCCTATTAAAAAGGACAACTAGAGACATAGAGATATAGAGTAGAGCCATAATAGGAACTATTTTCTCCGCCACTTGCCCTATCCTTTTAATCCCTCCGATCAATACCAAGCTAGCGAGCAACGCTAGGAAAAAGCCAGTGAAACTTGGAGGAATCCTAAAGTATTGTTGCAACACCTCGGCGACGGCATTTGATTGCACCGTGTTCCCGATTCCAAAGGCCGCAATCGTACCAAAAACCGCGAATGCGGTAGCCAAAAAAGCCCAACGCGATTTTAGTCCGTTTTTAATGTAATACATTGGTCCACCGATACGGTAGCCATGGTTGTCGACTTCTCTAAATTTTACGGCCAAAACGGCCTCTGAAAATTTGGTGGCCATGCCCAACAAGGCTACCACCCACATCCAAAATACAGCGCCTTTCCCTCCCAGTTGGATAGCGGCTGCTACTCCGACGATGTTGCCGATTCCGACAGTCGCGGAAAGTGCAGTCATTAATGCCTGTATCGAGCTGATATCGCCATGTTCGGTTGACTTAACTCTGCGCGTCCGCCATAACACTTTGATGCTTTCTAAAAAAAAACGGAATTGCAAACCTCGAAGTCCCAGAGTGAGGTAAAATCCCGTACAAGCGAGGATTGGGATTAGGAAAAATTCGCTCCACACTACAGTGCTAATGGCGGCTAGAACGGATTCTATCGTTGGTAGTATCTGCATATCATTTACAGTTGGGGTGTAAGTATCAAGTGGCTTCCGTATTTTTCAAAATTCACTTTTTTAAGGAAGCTCATCCCTATGAGAGCGTGAGAAATTTGGAGATTAGGCACTATTACGGCTTCGACGTTTTCTCCTAACAAATTGCCGATTTGTATATTTTTTATTATTGCGGTGTACCCTTTCGTAATCCCGTTTGCCGTAGCAATTTCGACCTGACTGTCTGAGGAAAGGCCTGCTCTTTCCGCCATTTTTTCAGAGACCACTACACTCGATGCGCCCGTATCAATAAGCATTGAGATAGAGATGTTATCAATAGTTCCCATGACAATAAAGTTGCCAGATCCATCCTGCTCAATTATTGTCTTTGTGCCTTCTACTATCGGTGGTCTCACACTGTTTAAGGATTTTGGTCTATCCAAAAGGTAGGTTATCAATGCAATAAAAGAAATCACTGCAAGAACATTAAAATACATTTTCATACGGATAGACATTTCAGTTTTGAATTTTCCCCCAGAGTGTTACTTTGTTTTTTTCAATGCTACCCTTAGACTGATTTTGATCCAAGTCGAATCTATTACTCTCAAATTAAATGTTGGAGTCTAGGTCATGGAAGCGAGAAAATTCGTTTTAGACGTCGTTGAACCTCGTCGAGAAGGGAAAAATTTACGAGAAGACTTCTCGGAAGGCATGTTGAAGTCTCCCAAGTCTATTCCTCCGAAGTATTTTTACGATGAAAAGGGCTCCGAACTTTTTGATAAGATATGCGACACAGTTGAGTATTATCCAACGAAAACGGAGAGTCGTTTGTTACAAGAGATATCTCCGCAATTAATTAAATCGGTTGAACCCAATAGAATTATCGAATTAGGAAGTGGGACCGCACGGAAAACTAGACATCTTTTTGATGCCTGTGAGGCCCTTAAATGCTTTCCCTTATACCAACCGATTGATGTCTGTCCAGAGGTTCTCCTGTCCTGTAAAGAGGAACTCCAGCAGAAATACCAATGGTTATCTGTCGAGCCTCTGATAGGCGACTACATGAACGGTTTTTATGATCTTAAGAATTCTTCTGATCGAAATCTATTTATATTTCTCGGTGGGACGATAGGGAATTTTA
>CAZXQY010000097.1:0-9216 GCA_964642505.1 uncultured Gammaproteobacteria bacterium
TAATTACACATTTTCTATATCCTTTTAATGAACTATTTCTAAAAATGACAGGAGGACTTATGTAAGACTTACTGTTAGGATTTAAAATTATTCTTCGGAGGCATAGTTTATATGTTTCATTAATTCCATCCATAAAGGTAAAAATGAATATATTAAAAGTAGTTACGCTCTCTACTTTGATGCTTATTGCGTCAATGGAACTGTGGGCTCAACGCGCAAACAGTAATCCACTTTCGGACGTGCGTGTCAGGCAGGCAATTGCCTATGCGATTGATATGGACACCATTGCAGCCACCTTACTAGAAGGAATGGCTATAGCGGCAGACAGTCGCATACCTAACGGTCCATTTAAGGCACCAGGCTTAAATCAGTATAAATACAATCCTGATAAATCAAGACAGTTGCTTAAGCAAGCTAATTGGGATTCAAGTCAAGTGCTCGACCTGGTCTATTATTATGGAGATCAGTTAACGGTTGACCTTATGACTGCAATTCAAGCCTATCTTGCTGATGTTGGTATTAAAATGACATTCCGCAAGCTTGAAGGCGACGTAGGTGCTCAGTTGAACAGTGTCCCCAAAGATGCCAAAAATGGGCCTTCTGCAGTTATATATAATCTAGGCTATGGCGCCAAGGCTGCTTTGGCCCTTCAGGAGTATTATAATGATTTCCTATGTGGGAGGAATCCTCAGGTGCCCTGTGATGATAAAATCGACTCTCTTGTCGAAGGTATAAACAGTACTGCAGATATAGAAAAGCAGAAAAAAGCTTTCTTTGCAATTGAGAGATACATGAATGAAATGCTTTGGGATTATCCTCTCTACTATCAGCAGTTGTTTGTCTACGAAAACAAAAGGGTCAATCGAAATGGTGGTGAATATGGGAATGCCCAATACAACTACAATTCTAATATTGTGGATTGGACAGTACCACCGAATAAAGATGGGAAAATGGTTTTATATTCCAACACCGGACCAGAAGAATTCTTTTACCATCCTTGGTGGGATCCGGGCATGTTGATGACCCAAAAGGTCCTGCTTGACCGTCTCATTGTTGCTGATGGAACCTTAACTCCAAAGTATCCAGGAATGGCCAAACGTTACCATCTGAGTGATGATGGTAAGACCCTCAACTTTGAAATATACGATGGCCTTACTTGGCATGATGGATCACCGCTGACGGTGGAAGATATAAGGTGGAGTGTCGAGTTTGCAGTTAAAACTCCTATCCTTGGATCAGTCTACAGAAATACCTTTGAGTCCCTGAAAGGAATAAAGGCATACAAGGATGGATCTGCGAGCCATATCTCAGGAATCACAACAAAAGGCAAAACTTCCATTACCTTTAATTTTGAGAAACTCGATCCAAATAGTCTAATGACTTTTTCTCAATGGCCGCCATTGCCCAAAAAGCATCTCCAGAATGCTGATCCTAACAAGTTTCAGCAACATCCTTATTTTCAGTATCCAATAGGTAGCGGCCCTTATAAAATCAAAAAGGTGGAAATGAACGATTACGTCGTAATGGTACCTTTTGAAGACTTCCATGGCGGTCGAGCAAAAATTGATGAAATAGTTTGTTATCCAAGTCAGGATAATGATCCTGATGTCATTAAAAATGCTCGATCCGGTAAACTCGACGTTGGTTTTACGAAAAACGTTGCAGATGTATTGTCACTCCAAAAAATGGATCACATGAGAGTGATTCCTGTTGATATTCCTTACACACGGATACTTTGGATCAACCAGTATCCAATGAAATAATTCCCCTCTAATTCTTTTCAAAATTAGGAGAACTGCGTTTTAATGCAGTTCTCCTAATCTCTACCATTTCAAAAAAAATGACGGCTTATTTCTTAAGAAGATTACTTTTACTAGTTCCAACGCTTCTTGTAATCAGTTTCCTGATTTACCTAGGGCTTGAGTTAACGCCTGGAGATGCCGTCTCTTATATGATTCCAATTGAAGCCATGAGGGATATGACCCCAGAGGCTCTCAACAAAATGAGAGAAGCACTGGGATTGAATGACCCTTTTTTTATACGTTATTTCAGATGGTTAACTAATGTTCTACAAGGAGATTTCGGCTACAGTTTTGCAAGTGGTGTAGCCATAAAAGACCTAGTACTTGACCGTTTACCAGCAACACTTGAACTGTCACTTTTTGCTTTGTTATTATCGACTATTATTGGAACCTTTTTTGGAACCATAAGTGCTTTGAAACGTGGTTCAACTATTGACAACTCATTCACGGTTTTTGGAATGCTTGGTGTTTCTATTCCGGAATTTATCTTTGGACTTTTAGCAATAGTATTTTTTTCACTCCAACTAAAATGGTTCCCTGTGGGAGGAAGATTAATGCCAGGTTATGAGACCTTCTGGGATCACCTTCCACATCTTATTTTACCAGCATCTGTATTAAGTCTGATAATGACTGCAGGAGTGATGCGTTACACCCGTTCTAGCATGCTCGATTCAATGAATCGGGAATTCATCAAAACCGCTAGAAGTAAAGGGATTCCAGAATGGAGAGTAAATTTTCTTCATGGATTTAGGGTGGCACTAATACCAGTCATTGTTTTAATCGGTTTTAGATTACCTATGTTAATAGGTGGAACAGTAATCATAGAACAGGTTTTTCAATGGCCTGGAGTTGGAGAACAATTTGTGCTTGCTGTAAGAGGAAGAAATTACCCATTGATTATGATGATTGCCTTTCTTTCTGTAAATGCAGTTCTCATTGCAAGTTTCCTCATAGATCTTTTAACAGCCTTGTTGGACCCCCGTGTAAAACTGGAATAATTATATAATGGAAACCTCAATCAACAAAAAAACAAGTCTCGATAGAAAGTTTGACAAACTTAGAGAACGAGAGGAAACCGGTAAGTCACGGAAAGGGATTCAAAGCCGTGCTCTCAGCAAAATGCTGAGTAACAAACTCGCAGTCATTGGTTTTATATTTGTGAGTATTGTAATAGTTTCTTCTATTATTGCACCCCTGATCTGCAAGCATGACCCTCAGAAAGTCAATCTCAGAATGATTTTGAAACCACCATCATCTGAACATATTCTTGGAACTGATAAAGTAGGTCGTGACGTCTACGCAAGAATTATTTATGGAGGACGTATTTCTATTTTGGTTGGACTTGGGAGCGCCATAGGTGCTGCTCTTATTGGAGTTAGTATTGGGGCTTATACTGGGTATCGAGGCGGCTGGATAGACAGTTTAATTCTAAGGATTTCCGAAATTGTAATGGCTTTTCCTCAAATCATTCTTGTTTTATTGCTTGTTGCAATACTTGGACAGAGTTTAATGAACTTGATGGTCATATTTACATTAACAGGTTGGGGTGGATTGTTCAGAATGACTAGGGCACAAATGCTTTCCTTAAGAGAAGAAGAGTATGTTCAAGCATTACAGGCATTCGGTTTAAGTTCATTCAGAATTTCATTTAAGCATGTCTTACCTAATGCTCTTGGACCAATTATGGTAAACATCACGTTAAGTACAGCTATGTTCATCCTTCAGGAAGCAGGACTGAGTTTTCTTGGGCTAGGTGTTCCACTAAACATCCCAACTTGGGGAAATATACTCAATGTGGCAATAGATCTAAGAATACTTGAAGATTTCTGGTGGGTCTGGATGCCTGTTGCGGGAATGATTTCTTTTTTTGTTCTTGGAATTAATTTTATCGGTGACGGATTACGTGATTCAACAGATCCTAGTTTACAAGGGTGATAATTACTATGAGTTTAAATAAAATTCTTAGTGTGAGGAATCTTAAAACTTATTTCTACACTAACAACCAGTGCACCAAAGCTGTAAATGGGGTTTCCTTTGATGTTAAAAAGGGGAAAACTCTTTGTATAGTAGGAGAAAGTGGATGCGGGAAAAGTGTCACAGCATATTCAATTATGCAATTGCTGCCAAAGCTATCTCGCATAGAAGAAGGTGAAATCATCTATCACAGTACTAACGGAGATATCAGAATTGATCAATTAAGCAGAAATGGGAAGAAGATGCGGTCACTAAGAGGGGAGGATATTGCGATGATTTTTCAGGACCCAATGACTTCTTTAAATCCTGTCTACAGTATAGGATTCCAAATTGGAGAGAATTTAAAATATCATACAAGTTTATCTAATGAAGAAATCAAATCAAAGTCAATTGAATTATTAAGGGAAATGGATATCCCCATACCGGATCAAAGGGTGGTTGAATTTCCACATCAATTCTCTGGAGGAATGCGGCAGCGTGCTATGATTGCTATGGCAATGGCATGTAGCCCTAAAATTCTTATCGCTGATGAACCAACAACGGCTCTAGATGTCACTATACAAGCCCAAATATTTGAGCTGATGGACAAACTAAAACAACATCACGAAACAGCTATTATACTCATCACTCATGACATGGGTGTTGTAACAGAATTAGCGGATGACGTAGTAGTCATGTATATGGGTAACATAGTAGAAAATGGATCAGTTGAAGAAGTATTAAGATCACCAGCACATCCATATACTAAAGCACTCTTGAATTCTATTCCAGTTTTAGGACGCGGAAAGAAACAGGAAATTAAACCAATAAGGGGATCGACACCAGATCCACTTAATAGACCCAAAGGATGTCAGTTTATGCCACGTTGCGATTTTTCCGATGACAAATGTTTAACTATGCCTTTGGCTGTTGAATTAAGTGAAACACATATAACCAGATGTTGGTATTCAGACAAAATACTTCAAGATGAATAATAACAGAGAAATAATACTAAAACTTAAAAATGTTCAGACTTATTTCCCTGTTCGAAAGGGAGTATTTAAAAAAACTGTAGGGCATATTAAGGCTGTAGACGGTGTAAATCTTGAAATATACCGTGGTGAAACATTAGGGCTTGTAGGAGAAAGTGGTTGTGGAAAAACAACACTTGGGAAATCAATTTTGCAGCTAGTGAAGGCAACAGAGGGAGAAATTATTTATAACGACAAAAATAATGAAAGAGATCTGAGAAAATTAAATTCAGAAGAAATGAAAGATGTTAGAAAAAAATTACAAATTGTATTTCAAGACCCTCATTCTTCCTTAAATCCAGCATTTACTGTTTTTGGTTCTCTAGAAGATCCACTCAAAATTTATGGTGTGAAATCAAAAGCTGAAAGGAGACGTATTATTGGTGATCTATTAGAAGCTGTAAATATGCGGCGAGAACAAATGGATCTTTACCCTCATGAATTTTCTGGTGGCCAACGTCAAAGAATAGGTATTGCACGAGCTTTATGCATTGATCCAGATCTGATTGTTCTTGATGAGGCAGTAAGTGCACTTGATGTATCCATTCAGGCCCAAGTACTCCATTTATTGAAAAAAATTAAGCAAGAAAGGGATCTTACCTTTGTTTTTATTACTCATGATTTGAGCGTAGTTGAATTCGTTAGTGATCGTGTCGCTGTGATGTATCTTGGGAAAATTGTCGAACTGGCTATTAGTGAAGAATTATATGGGAATGCTTTACATCCTTACACAACAGCACTCCTTTCAGCAATACCTGTTGCTGATTTAGACAGAAGAAAAGAAAGAATTAATTTATTAGGTGATGTGCCCAACCCTATTAATCCTCCATCTGGCTGCCCGTTTCATCCAAGATGTTCAAAGAGTCAAGACCGGTGCAAAATTGAAGTTCCACATTTAATAAATTATTCTAAAGATAGTAATGAACATTTAGCTGCATGCCATTATATTAATTAAACATAAAATAATTTTCATTTAAACAACCAATTAAATGCAAAATGGACGTAGCGCTTTTTGGTTTAAATCATCCTCACTCGTTACTTCATCTAGATTCTTTTCATGCAATAGATGAAATTGATTCTGTATTTGTTTGGAAGGATAATGGAGCTGATTTTAAACAAATTGAATATGATAAATACTATAAAGTTAAAATTATTTCTAATGATATAGAGGATATCAAAAAGGCAAATCCTCTTTTCGGTATAACTTCACTAAGGCATGACAGAATTAAAGATATTTGCATTAATTTAATTGATTCAAAGATAAATATACTTGCAGAAAAACCACTTGGGATCAATTTTAATGAAGCAAAGTATATTTATGATTATTCATTCACAAAAGATCATAAGCTTGGAATTTGCTATATAAACAGAGCAGAACCTAGGGTTCAGAAAACAAAAGATTTACTCAAAGAAGGGCACTGCGGAAAGTTGCATACTATAGAAATGCGGATGATAACAACAGCAGTTGACCATCGTTTACCTTCACATTGGTTATTCAGGAAAAAATATTCTGGAGGCGGTATATTGATATGGCTGGGATGCCATTACATAGATTTAATTAGATATATATTTGATGATGAGATAGTTTCAGTTTTTGCTGAAATGGGGAAATTATCAAAAAACGATATTGATGTAGAAGACACATGCAGTCTTATTTTGAGGTTCAAACATGGACAAATTGCAACCCTTAACCTTGCTTATCTCCTTACCATGAGTGGTAGTGGATATAATAACAAATCTGGTTACGACACACATGTCTCATTTAATGGAAGTCAAGGGAGAATCATTTGGTCTGCGAATGAACAACCGATGAGTCTTTATGTAGAATCATGTACGCAAAACTGGAAAAATAAACAAGAAAATATAAATTTTCAACTTGAACCATCACCGGCATACGGCGGCTTATCTGGCGAATCTTTTTTAAGGAACTTCATGAACTGGTGCTTGAACAAAGAAGTACCACTTGCAACAGGACTCGATGCAGTTAAAACAGCACAAATCATTGATGCTGCATACCAATCATCAATAATTGGTAAGAAAATTAACATAAATCCTTATGAAGCAAAATAAGATACGCACAGGCATAATTGGATTAGGAAGGATTGGCTGGGATTATCATGCAAAAGAAATAAATCGGCATTCGGAATATGATCTCATAGCTGTATCCGATCAAGATAAAAATAAACTAGCTGAAGCAAGAAAAAAGTATAATTGCAGTTGTTTCTACAATCATCTTCAGATGATTAAAGAATCCAATCTGGATATAGTTGTCATTGCTAGCCCAACTCATACGCATTTCCAAATGGCAATGAATTTGTTAGAGGCAGGGATTCATGTCATTGTCGAAAAACCAATGGCAATGAATTACCAAGAAGCATTCAAAATGTTTGAACTAGCTGAAAATAATAATTGCCTTATTACTGTATTTCAGCCAAGACGTCTCGCAGCATACTTTCAACAAATTTTGGCAATTATAGAGAAAAATTTAATTGGAAATATATTTTGGGTGCATCTGGCTCATTTTGATTATTGCCGAAGAAATGATTGGCAAAGTTTATCAAAATATGGGGGTGGAATGCTACGAAATTATGGCTCTCATTTCATAGACCTTTTACTTCAACTTATTGGTTATGATATTATCAATACATACTGCTATGCAAATAAATATATTTCATTGGGCGACGCTGATGACATAGTAAAAATTGTGCTACAAACAGAAACAAATAAATTAGGTGAAATAACCATTAATCAGGCGTCTTTAATAAAACCATATGAATTATATATTTGGGGTAATAAGGGATCCATTAAATACAGTAATGGACAAATAACAATAGAATCTATTGACACTATTGATTCTGAAATTGTTTTAGAAGATACTTTGAATAGAAATGATAGAATATATCCTAAAGATAATATAAAGAGTAACCTGAAAATAGTTAATGTCGATTCAAAACAAGAAAAAAACGTTTATACTAATTTTGCTGATGCTATAAATCAAAAAGATAAATTAATTGTTCCAATAAAGCAAACATTAGAAGTTGTGAAAACTATTGATAATTGTATAGAAAATAGTAGTTTTTATAACGTATGAAATACTTATTTAACAATATCTTATTATGTTTTTCCCTTTACATTGTTAAAACATATTACATAATGAGAATTATGGTAAATAAGTATAATTGTATATAAAAAACAAACATTTATATATGTAAATCATTAATACAATTTATCTTATTAATGGAAAAACGTTTGTTGGGCAAAACTTCTTTTGAATTAAGTGTTTTTGGGTTAGGGTGTGTAACACTTGGTCGAGAAATTGATGAAGAAAAATCTTTTCAAATACTTGATTACGCTCTAGAGAAAGGCATCAATTGGCTTGATACTGCGGAGGGGTATGGTGGTGGAAATGCGCGTGCATACCGAAGAAATTTTCTTGGAATTAATGATGTGCGTGAGGCTACGAATATTTTAGGATCTTCTGAGATTATTATTGGAAAATGGCTTAAATCACGAGGCGTCCGCAATAAAATAAGGATTTGTACAAAGGTAAGCAGTGGCAACAATCCTGATAATATAAGAAGAGCACTCGAAGTAAGCCTTAACAGGCTGCAAGTAGATCATGTTGATATTTACGAACTTCATTCACCTGATGAAAATGTCCCTATTTCGGAAAGCCTTGCTGCTATGGCAGACGAGATTACACGTGGACGTGTAAAAAGCATTGGATGCAGCAACTTCTCCCTTTCCCAGCTTCAGGAGGCACTTGAAGCAAGTATCAAAAAAGGACTGCCCCGTTTTGAAGTCATACAGCCACCCTTTAGCCTTGCATCTCCGGCTGCGGAACATGACTTGTTTCCTTTCTGCCGAGAGGAAAAAATTGGAGTAACAACCTATAGTCCCTTAGGAGCCGGGTTCCTTTCTGGAAAATACACATCAAACAAAGGGTTTTCCCCAAAAGGATCGCGCTTTGATGTGATTCCAAGCCATAAAGATATATACTTTAACAAAAAGAACTTTAAGACTTTGAGGAGACTAAAAACTCTTTCGGAGAGAATAAGGATACCCATGGTCAGTCTGGCCATGTCTTGGGTTATAGCTAATAAAAATATAACCTCTATTATCATTGGAGCACGAAATAAAAGTCATCTCGACAATGCTTTGGATGCACTGAACAATAAGGTAGATGAAGCGATAATTCACGAATTAGATCAGTTTGTTACAGTTTTATCACACAATTAGTAAGCATAGACCAATCATGAAAATTCTCAAGAACGGAACTTTAATTGATGGCTCAGGAAAGACAAGAACAAAGGCTGACATTCTGTTAGATGGACAGAAAATAATGGATATTGGAACTTTCAATGTTGTTGATGCACAAGAAATTGACTGCACAAATCTTTGTATTGCACCTGGAATTGTGGATATCCATA
>CAZXQY010000098.1:0-9196 GCA_964642505.1 uncultured Gammaproteobacteria bacterium
GTGCATAACAGCGCGGTCTTTGGTCCATTACGTTGAATAACCGTGTTCGTTGCTATGGTCTGTCCGTGTACAAATAGGTCCAGCTTGCCCAGGAAATCGGAAAGAGACATGCCTCCCGACTCGGCTAAGGCTTGCACGCCCTTTTTTATGGCCTCTGTCGGATCTTTTGGGGTGCTGGCCTCTTTCCACAAGGTGATTTCTCCATTAGCGTCAATAAGCGAAAAATCGGTGAAAGTCCCTCCAATATCAACACCCAAAGTGTACTGCATAACCTACCTTCCCTTTGTTAATTTACCTAAACCAGAAACCCAATTACAACAGCTAGACGCGCTGAATTCAACGACCAGATACGTCAGGTCGTTATCCTGACAAAATCAATATATCGTGACGTTTTATTTATATAAATTAAAAATACCGTGATAATTTTTAGGATTCCTATTTCCCTATCGAGTCCGAACTCAGCTTGGGGTAACATAACGAATAGTGGGGATCTTTGATTATGACGTCCGTTTATTTGGCAGGGAGCATTACATTGGAAGAAAACAAAGTGCACGACGAGTCTTCGAGTTACACGAATCTGTTCACTCCAACAAAAATTGGGAGCATGTACCTTAAAAACAAAATAATCAGGGCTGCGAACACCACTCTTTACGCTTCGCCTATGGACGGCACCGTAACCCAACTCTTACTCGATCACTACGCGGTGGAAGCCTCAGGAGGGGTCGGCCTTTGCCTAGTAGAAGCATCTTCTGTAAATATCAACTCTCGCTTGCAGTATGGAGAGCCGACTCTAGATTCTGACTACGCTTTGGGAGGGTTATGGAATCTTGCGGAAACCATCAAGATGAACGGTGCGAAATCTGGCATCCAATTGATCCATGCTGGTAGGCAGTGCTTAGTTAGAGAAAAGACACCTGTGGCTCCGTCGCCTAGAAAAGACGGATACTTTCAAGTCCAACCTCGGGCACTCGATGAAGATGAGATTGAGGAAATCTTAGACTCCTTTGCCGAAGCCGTAGATCGGGCTTATCGCGCAGGGTTTGACTGCGTCGAATTTCATGGAGCACACGGATACCTACCCGCTGAATTCCTATCGCTAGAGGCTAATCATAGAACCGACAAGTGGGGAGGGAGTTTGGAGAACCGCGCCCAGTTTGGATTGGAAATCGTTAGACGAACGAGAAAAAAAGTAGGCCCCAAATATCCTTTAATTTATAAAATTAGCGCTGTCGATTATGTCGAGGACGGAGTCACCTTAGAGGAATCACTAAAGTTTTCCAAGTGGTTAGAAGAAGCTGGTGTAGACGCAATAGCCGTGTCTGCCGGCACTGGTGAGGTGTGGGAACACACCGTTGCTCCTACACACTTTCCTTACGGAAATTTAGTTCACCTAGCTGAAGCTGTAAAAAAAGAAGTGACAATCCCCGTCATCGCGGTAGGCGCAATTAACGAACCGGCGATGGCAGAGCAAATACTTGAAGATGGCAAAGCAGATTTAATTTCGATGTGCCGAGCGATAACAGCTGATCCAGAATGGCCGAATAAGGCCGCTGCGAACAGGGCATCAGAGATCAGACCTTGCATTAGGTGCAATGATTGCCTAGATACAATACTACCCGGAACTCCGATGAGATGTAGAGTGAACTTTCTAGAAGGTAGAGAATCTATGTATGACAACAAACCTGCCAGAATTTCAAAAAAGGTCGTGATTGTCGGTGGTGGGGCAGCTGGGATGGAAGCCGCACGAACCGCGCATTATCGAGGGCATTCTGTCACCCTCATCGAACAAGCTAATGAACTCGGTGGTTTACTCATACCGGCCTGCAAAATTCCAACCAAACACGATTTAGATAAGCTTTTCCAATGGTACCTACGTGAAATGGACCGGTTACCGATCAACGTACTGACTGGAACGGAAGCGACGCCCGCACTGATGAGGAAACTTGATCCCGACGCAATTGTTGTAGCCTCTGGGCACGGAGACATATCGAACGTACCCAAACAGGTAAAAGGAGTGACTCGAAATAATGTGATCACGACGATGGACTTGCTTTCAGGCAAAGCTCAACCTACTGACAGCATCGTAATTGGGGGAGGATTTATGGGTTGCGATATAGCTCAACATATTGCTAGCGCCGGAAAGAAAGCAACCATCGTATCCCGATATCCTCTAGAGCAAATTGGAGGAACGGTGGGGTTCTTTACTCGAAACTCCCTTTTTGAGCTCCTGACTAAGCTGGGTATCACGGTCCTACCAAGTTTAGACTATAAAGAAATCACTAAAGAAGGAGTCCTAGTAGTTGATAAAAAAGGAAAGAGCCGATTAATAGATGCTGAAACGGTAGTAATTGCAAATGGATTCAAAATAGAATTGGACAATCTTCAAAAATGGCATACATGCGCTGAAGAAGTTCATTTAGTAGGGAACTGTATTGATCCGGCCAATATTATGGGAACAACGCGCCAGGCGAACACCGCCGTTTACCGAATAGGTGCGTAGAAAAGTGGGGGAAATCTACAATTTCGATAACAATTCTTAATCATACAATTGGTAGGGGGTTAAATGGCTGAGATAACGATTCCGAAATCCGTCAGAGCCGTAGTAGTCGGAGGTGGAGTAATTGGATGCTCGACTGCCTACCACCTCGCGAAACTTGGGTGGGATGAAGTTCTTTTAATTGAAAGAAAACAAATCAGCTCGGGAACAACCTGGCATGCTGCTGGTTTAATCACGACGCTTCGAGACACAGAAAGCCAAACTAGGTTGGCACAATATTCACTTAAATTGTACGACGAACTTGAAGCAGAAACCGGCCAATCGACAGGATTCATTAAATGCGGTTCCATTCAGCTCGCTACGTCAGAAACCAAGATGGAAGAGATGCGCCGAGGTTGCGCTATGGCCCGTTCCTTTGGAGTCTCAAATTCTGAAATCAGCCCGGCAGAAGTAAAAGAGCTTTTCCCTTTGGCCTACGTCGACGATCTTGAATGTGGATTCCATTTCCCTGACGATGGGCGAGTAAATCCAGCAGACGTTACCCAAGCCTTGGCAAAAGGAGCACGAAATAACGGTGTCAAGATATTAGAGAACCTAAAAGTAAACGATTTAATCATTGAAGATGGTACGGTTAGAGGTGTGAAAACCTCTCTCGGAGAAATCACGTCGGAAGTTGTAATTCTTTGTCCAGGAATGTGGGGTTACGAATTAGGAACACAAATAGGTGTAAACATTCCCTTGCAGGCCGCCGAACACTACTACCTTATTTCCGAACCCATAAATGGCGTTCACAACAAACTACCAATACTTAGAGATCCAAGCCGGTGTGCCTACGCACGAGAAGAGGCAGGAAAAATACTACTCGGATTTTTTGAGCCCGTAGCAGCCCCTTGGTCGACGGACGGAATCCCTGAAAATTTTTGCTTCGATGAAATACAGCCTGATTGGGAACGTATGGAACCTCACATCGAAACCGGCATGCAAAGAATACCCGCTCTATTTGATACGGGAATTAGGCAATTCTTCTGCGGACCAGAGTCTTTTACACCTGACCACAACTATTTGATGGGGCGGGCTCCTTTTATAAAACAATTGTTTGTCGCCTGTGGTTTTAACTCTCTTGGAATTTTGTCTGGAGGCGGTGCAGGTTACGTAATTGCACAATGGGTCAATGATGGTGTTCAGCCTATGGATATATGGGATGTGGATATTCGAAGGGTACCTAGTTGTCACAATAACAAATCATTCATAATCGACAGAACTAAGGAATCGTTGGGTATAGCCTATCAAATGCATTGGCCTAATCGCCAATGGGAGACGGGCAGAGGGATAAAGCAATCTATTCTCCATGATAGACTAACTACTGCCGGCGCATGCTTCGGTGAATCTGCCGGTTGGGAAAGACCCAATTGGTACGCATTAGGCGACCAAAAACCACGATACGAGTACGATTTCGAAAGACAGAACTGGTTTGAAAATAACAAGATTGAGCATGAGGCCGTACGTGAAGCGGTTGGTATTTTTGATCAAACTTCATTTAGCAAATTTCTCATTCAAGGTAAAGATGCTGTAGACCTTTTGAATCGGATTGCTACCGCAAACGTAAACGTGAAACCTGGGAAAGTGTTGTATACCCAGTTTCTCAATCAGAGAGGCGGTGTGGAAGCAGACTTAACCATCACTCGTCTTGAAGAGCGTCAATTTTTAGTAGTCACAGCAGCCTTTACTGCGACGCATGTAGAGGCATGGATAAGAGAAAACATCCCGAAAGATGCTTGCTGCTCTGTGACAGATATATCGGGTTCCTATTCAATGTTGAACATCCAAGGACCCAACTCCCGAGATCTTCTGTCCGCTGTATCGCCGACTGACTTCTCAAATAATAAGTTTCCCTTTGGAACCATGCAAAAAATAGACATCGGTTATCAGAATGCGTTGGCCATTAGAATATCTTATACCGGCGAGCTTGGATGGGAAATTTACATCCCTGTAGAAATGACGTTGGCTGTATACGACCGGTTGATAGAGTCGGGACATAATTTCGGATTAAGACACTGTGGTTATCACACTTTAAATTCGTTGCGAATTGAGAAAGCTTATAGAGAATGGGCGCACGATATGGGACCTACTGATACTCTTAAAGAGTGCGGTTTATCTTTCACTTGTGACTGGCAAAAACCAGATGGTTTCATTGGCCAACAGGCACTGGAAGAACCATCTCAACCACTATCTAGGCGATTAGTACAATTCGTTTTAAATGATCCAGAGCCCGTACTGACCCATAATGAACCGATACTAAGAGATGGAGAGCGAGTAGGATATACGGTTTCGTCCGGTTACGGCCATACGCTTGGTGCCAGCGTAGCTATGGGTTATGTAACGAACGACGGAGGTGTTTCAAATCAATACTTGGAAACAGGTAAATATAAGATTGAACAGGCCAACCGCGTATATAGTGCGGAAATATCCCTTGAGCCTTTGTACGATCCTAAAAGTGTTCGTACGAAGTCCTAGCAGTCACTGAAATAATGGAGAGCAGATATGAAACTAGACTTCGGGTTACTACTAGCCTTTAGAAATCCACCAAAATGGAGACGACCGTGGGCAGACATATACGAAGAGCATTTACATCAAGCTAAATTAGCAGAAGATCTAGGCTACGACACAGTGTGGTTGACCGAGCACCATTTTTGGGAAGATGGTTGGTGTCCGGCGCTGCTACCTACTGCGGCGGCGATTGCGGCTCGAACCACCTCTATTAGGATAGGTACCTTTGTAATCTTATTGCCTCTAGGAAAGCATCCTATCAATGTAGTCGAGGAAGCAACGGTAGTTGATATTATTTCTAAAGGACGCCTGGACCTAGGTTTAGGTCTAGGATACCGAAAGGCCGAATTTGCCGGATATGGGATTTCTCGAGAAGATAGGCCTGCTCTAATGGAAGAAGGCTTAGAAATTATTCGAAGAGCATGGACCGAAGATCAATTTTCTTTCAAAGGTGATCATTTCGACTTGAAAAATGTTCACCTTGAACCCACACCAGTCCAACAACCCCACCCTCCCATCTGGACGGCAGTGATGGGAAGGAAGTCGGCCAAACGTGCCGCTAGGTTCGGTTTCCATGTAGCCGGAACAGGCGGCGAAAACCTACAGAAAATGTATGACGAAGAACTTGTAAAAAACGATAGAAACCCTAAGGACTTTAAAATATCACAGTTACGCTTGGTGTACATTGCTCCCACTAGAGACGAAGCATGGGAAACATGCCAACAACATGCGCATTATATGATGGATACCTACGACAAATGGCTTAAGGAAGCGGCGGATGTGAAGTGGTTCCAAGAAACGATGTCGGTATCTGACATGCCTTCTCCGGAAGAATTAAGGGATACTCCCAACCTCTCTTTCTTTGAAGCTCCTTTGATGGTAGGAACACCGGAAGATATAATAGAAGAAATCGAGCGATATCAGGAAGCCAGTCGAGTTACTCATTTGGTAATGTGGATGCAATTAGCTGGTATGCCGACAGAAAAAGCCAACAAAAGTATGGAACTCTTCGCAAAAGAAGTCATGCCTCATTTTCGGAACTAAGATTACAGGTAACGTCTATGGACTGCCTGTAAGCATTTATTTATGAAATTCAAGCTAGTTTTAAAAGGCAACATGATATGAACGTATTAAAAGATTTCGATGGCATTCGGATTAGCGAAGCCAATGGTGTCGCTACCGTCGTTTTAGCCAGGCCGGATGCTTATAACACCCTAACACTAGAATTAATATCTGAAATCACAGATTGTCTTAAAAAAATCGATTCTTCTAATTCAACTCGAGTAATTATCCTAGCGGCAGAAGGCAAGGCCTTTTCGACTGGACACGATCTGAAAGAGATAAAAAAGAAGAACAACAAACCGTTTTTAAATGAATTATTTACCAAATGCTCCAACATGATGATGCTTATTAGGCAAATGCGACAACCGGTAATTGCACAAGTACAAGGAATCGCTACCGCCGCAGGTTGTCAGCTCGTAGCTAGCTGCGATTTGGTAATAGCCTCCGAAGATGCTAAGTTCGCTACAAACGGAATAAATAATGGATTGTATTGCGCAACGCCATCCGTGGCCGTGAGTAGGGCAATTAAGCCTAAACACGCTCTGGAAATGTTACTTTTAGGCGATTTCATCGACGCTACCAGGGCGGCTGAACTAGGTCTTGTCAATAGAGTGGCACCTACAGGTCTGTTACAAAAAGAAACACAAACATTAGCGAAACAATTAGTTTCTAAATCACAATACGCGCTACAGTTGGGGAAAAGATCGTTCTACGAACAAATTGGCCTAGATATAGAGCGTGCCTATGAAAAAACATCTGACGAATTAATTTCCAACATTCTATCCTCAGATGGACAGGAAGGAATCGAGGCTTTTACTCAAAAAAGAAAACCGAACTGGCTTTCCTCCAAAAACGAAGATAAAAATCAATAACGTTGACCCGAAGAGAAAAATAATGAGCAGCATTTACGAACAAAATCTGAATAGACTGGACGCGAACCACGTGAGTCAATCACCACTAAGCTGGATAGCAAGGGCTGCCGATATATACCCAAATAATGTTTCCGTGATTCATGGGAAAAGAAATTTTACATGGTCAGAGACGTTTGAAAGATGCCGACAGCTAGCACATGCCTTAAGTAAACGAGGCATTTCGACAGGTGATACGGTGTCTATCGTTGCGACAAATATCCCGGCTTTCTATGAATCGTTATTCGGAGTCGCGGCGACCGGTGCCGTGATAAATCCGATAAACATAAGACTAGATGCCGAGGCAATCGCTTTCATCTTGGAACACGGTGAATCTAAGGTTATCTTAGTGGATACAGAATTCTCTGGTGTGGTAAAACAAGCGTTAGACAAACTCGATAAAAAGCCAATAGTTATCGATATTGCTGATGAATTAGCTAGTCACCACGATCAGATCGGTGGCATAGAATATGAAGATTTTCTCCTAGAAGGTGAACCAGACTTCACGTGGAAAGTTCCAGAAAACGAATGGGATCCGATCGCTCTTTGTTATACATCGGGTACGACTGGAAATCCCAAGGGGGTGGTTTATCATCATCGGGGTGCCTATCTAAATGCTTTGGGATGTGCCCTTTCTTGGAATATGACTCATCACCCCGTATATCTGTGGACGCTCCCCATGTTTCACTGTTGTGGATGGACCTTTCCTTGGACTATAGCCGCCTTAGCGGGCACTAACATATGTTTGAGGAATATAAATGCCAAAGACATTTATGAAGCAATACATACAAATGGCGTAACCCATTTTTGTGGAGCTCCGATCGTTTTAAATTTCATAGCCAACGCTGCCGAAAAAGAAAAAAAACCACTCAAGGACACGGTAGAAGTAATGACCGCAGGAGCAGCACCGCCCGCTGCTGTATTGAAGGCAATTGAATCGGAAGGTTTTCATATCACTCACGCTTATGGATTAACAGAAACATATGGTCCTGCAGTTTTTAACGCTCCGCAAAAAGATTGGGCGAATCTTGGGGAAGATGAGTATGCGGAAAAATTGATCCGCCAGGGCATTCGATTTCACGTGTTAGAAGGATTAGAAGTTATGGATCCTGAAACGATGCGACCAGTACCTAGAGACGGGGAAACAATAGGGGAAATCATGTTTAAAGGTAATGTAGTCATGAAAGGCTACCTGAAAAATCCGAAAGCAACATCCGAAGCGCTAAAAGGAGGATATTTTCACTCTGGCGATCTAGCCGTAAGACATCCCGACGGATATGTTCAAATAAAAGATCGCTCCAAAGACATTATAATATCGGGAGGGGAGAATATTTCCTCGATAGAAGTCGAGGAAGCTCTCTATAAACATCCTGAAATATTGGAAGCTGCGGTGGTCGCTCGTCCCGACGAGAAATGGGGAGAAACCCCATGCGCTTTCGTAACGAAAAAAAATCCATCGAGCAGCCTAACTGAAAAGGAAATTATTAATTATTGCAGAGAGATGATTGCACACTTTAAATCGCCTAAAACCGTAGTGTTCACAGAGCTCCCCAAAACATCGACCGGCAAAATACAAAAATTCAAATTAAGAAAAATTGCAGAAGAGATGTGATGGATAAATACCTAAAGCCCGGAACAGGCTCGGTTTAATCAGCAAAATATTGGTTGCAAATTCAAGAAAACCGCCACGGAGACACGATCATGTGTCTCTTTTCGTACTCCTCAATTTCCTTAGTATATTTTAAGGTAATACCGATATCATCTAAACCTTCTAACAAACGACGGCGAAGATTGTCATCGAAATCAAATTCGTAGGTAGTTCCGTTCGGAAGTCGAACGTTGAGGTTCTCTAAGTCTATCGTTAACTCGAATCCTCGATTTTCATCGGTCGATTCAAACAAGTGCCTTACCTGGTAATCTTTAAGAACGACGGGCAAAAGTCCGTTCTTACAAGAATTATTGAAAAAAATGTCAGCATAACTAGGAGCGATAAGCGCTCGAATCCCGAAATCCCTCAAAGCCCAAGGAGCATGTTCTCTGGAAGAGCCACATCCGAAATTTTCCCTACATAGCAAAATACTTGCTCGTTGGTAGCCCGCTATATTTAAAACGAACTCTTTATTTAACTTTCGTTCAGCAGGATCTTGTCCTGGCTCGCCTTTATCAAGGTATCTCCATTCGT
>CAZXQY010000099.1:0-9182 GCA_964642505.1 uncultured Gammaproteobacteria bacterium
CTATAGACAACCCTAAACCAGTCCCTCCTTTTTTATCTGAAACCAAGGGTAGGAAGATAGAATTTCCCAGCTTCCGATTAACACCTTTGCCGTCATCGATAAAGCGGATCTCGGCTACCTTACCATATACTTTTTCTCCAATCGCTGATCTCAAGCCAATGCGCGTGCTTACTACGATTTCTCCATTCAGGCCGACTGCTTGAACCGCATTCTTGAGAAGGTTAAGGAAAATTTGAGTTAATTGATTTCTATCTGCGTCTACAAAAATAGGCGGCTGATAAGACTTAACTAATTTGAACCCTTGCCTTCTCCCGACAGAAGCGACAGCTTTACCCGTATCGCTGTAATTTTTTTCAGCAATTACTAAAGCGTGTACGTGATCCAAAATTTCATGGATGTTAACAGATTCTATACTCAGAGCAGAAAGAGACCCTCCTAACATTCGATTGGAAAGCGCGGTGAGTCGATCAACTTCTTCTACTATAGTTTTTATAAAATCGTCATACTTATCATTTTTTAGTTCTTCGCTGAGAAGTTGCGCAGCGCCTCTTATTCCGGTCAAAGGGTTTTTAATTTCGTGGCCCAACTCTCGAGCTATCGTTTCCCAGATATCGCTTTGGTGATTGAGATCGTCCGTATCTTTTATTTGCTGAAAAAATTCCTTATCGCTTATCTCTACATAACAAGAAAGATCATCATTGTTTGAAGATTGTGCCGTTGATACGACGCAGTCAATCACCTTTGAATAATTAGAATCAAATTGAAGCTCAAATTCTCGTTCCACCACTATCGAGCCGTACTTAATCGCCCTATCGATCATGTTCTTTAGCTTGTCCGGGTAGGGTAGTATATTCGATAAAACACATGTCTGCCGCCTACTATCCCCTACGCCAAACAATTTCTGGGCTGCCCTATTCATGTCAACCACACTGTAGTCCTTTTTGACCAATAGGATAGCCGTTTCTATTTTGTTAACGCTTATCCTAGATGAGTGATCGAATTTTATATGCTATTTTCCCATTGACCTCTAGTAATGTACTCAGCAGACTTTTTGGAAAATTCAGAAACCGATACTTGATAATGGATTTAATTACCTAAACGAGCCCTACTTATTATCGATGTTTTCTGAACAAAAAACGTTTTCGCGTCCGAACGAGCCAACTCTCGACCCGTAATGTCTGTGACTATCGCCACAATTTGGTGAGACCCTCTTTCTAAAGGAAGAATTTTAAATTTCTTCGCAGCCTGCCCTTGTTTGTAAACAGACCCGTCTATCAGAGCTACTATCCGATCACCAGTCCCCGTTCTCAGCTTCGGAGAAATTTCTATCGCCACCAAAACCGCCTCGTTGTTTCTATAAGTACGACCCTCCACTGGAGATTCAATGGTAATTTCATACGACAAATTTTCTTGTCTTTCTGAGATTACCCGCTTGCCGGTAGTACCTGATTTCAACACCTCGATACTATTTACCGGTAAAATGGTGATTTTTTCCGGCGCTCCTAATTCTCTATCCGAAAAAATTGGAAGCCCATCCTTGTCGGTCCCCTTGAAGATAGCTTCCGCATAGCAAGTCGAAACGAACACGACTATTAAAGAGCCACCACTTGTTATCCTCAGAAAACCACAAACTATTGGGTTTAATAATCTGAATTTTTCTTTAATACCCTTTAGTATCTTTGACACTAGTTCAAATATCCTATTTCCAAATCCACTAATTGAGCAAAAGATTCACGAGATCGAATCAATCTTGGACTTCTTCCAGTTTCCACTAACACCTCCGCCGCTCTAGGACGAGAATTATAATTCGAAGCCATTCCGAAACCATACGCGCCTACATCCAAAATTGCTACCACGTCTCCAGTCCTTACCACAAATGTTTGATCTTTTACGAGCCAATCACTTGTCTCGCAAATAGGCCCAACTAAATCAAACGTTTCACCTCTCGCTTGATCTTGCCATGAGCACGGTAGAGTTTTATGGTCTGCGCCGTATAGCGCCGGTCTAAGAAGGTCGTTCATTGCGGCATCAGCTACCGCAAAACTGCGCCTAGAATTGCTTTTAAAGCACCTAACCCTCGTCAACAACACGCCGGCCGAACCCACGATAGATCTACCTGGCTCGACCTTAATTCTATATCCTTCAGGCACACTAGTCTTTATAGCCGCCAACCATTCCCTTATAGATGGCGGAGTTTCCGACTTATAACGAATCCCGAGCCCGCCACCAACATCAATATCATTGAGCACTATCCCCATTCTTTTTAATTCTTCTGCCACCCCAACTACATTATCGACCGCCTCAACAACAGGGGTCAATTCAGTTAATTGAGAACCAATGTGGCACGCTATACCTACCGGATTTACGTATCGTTCAGAAGACGCTAATCTGTATAAGTTCATCGCTTCGTCCACAGGGACACCAAACTTATTCTCTTTGAGCCCTGTAGATATATAGGGGTGCGTTTTGGGGTCAACGTTGGGGTTTACTCTAACCGAAACAGGGACGACAATTCCCATTCTTTCCGCTTCTCTCGATATTAAATCTAATTCATCTCTTGATTCTACATTGACGCAACCTATCTTTGAGGCTATGGCATTTTTTATCTCATCGATAGTTTTACCTACTCCCGAAAAAACAGTATTGGAACCAGACCCTCCTATTAACTTTATTCTCTCTAATTCACCCCCGGAAACTATATCAAAACCAGAACCCATTTCTTGTAGTATTTTTAGAATAGATAAGTTTGAATTAGCCTTGACCGCGTAACAAATCAAGTATTCCCTGTCACCAAAAGCCCTCTTATATTCGAGAAACTTTTCTTCTATAGAAGCACGCGAGTAAACGTAACAAGGCGTGCCGAATTCTTCAGCGATAGAAGTTAGACAAAAATCTCGGTAATGGAGCCTTTGATCTTTGTATCTTAAAGATGTCATTTCAATGCCTAGTCGAAGCCGCGACGGTCGCTTGCACATTGACCGTCAAAGCCGCCGATTTGAAAGTCTGCGGCTCATCGGGCAAATACAAGGCGCCCTTTTGACCACAAGCGACCAGCAGCAGGATTCCAACTAACAAAATTAATACGTTACCACCAAACCTAAATTTTTTCTGATGCGAACCTTGTACAAACACCACAAACCTCCAAATATCTAGCTTTTGTGTCGTTTTTTTTCTCTGCGATTGATTTTAGTTCTAGACGGGACCGTCTGGTTTTTTCCCATCGTATGAGTCTCCCCATCTACCGGTTTCTTCAGCTTGGGCAAGCATCCGTCTTCCACAAAGATTACAGGAATTTTCGAACCTATATAATCCTCTATATCTCCAAGCGAGAAAACAAATTCTTCACAGGCGAAGCTTACCGCTAATCCCTTGGCTCCGGCTCTTGCTGTCCTTCCAATACGATGAACATAGTCTTCACAATTTTGCGGCAAATCGTAGTTAATAACCAGTTCTACTCCTGGAATATGCAATCCTCTAGCGGCAACATCGGTGGCCACTACAACGTTGATTTTACCTTTTTTGAAATCTTCGATTAATCTTTGTCGTTTGGCTTGAACCACGTCTCCGGACAAGGATCTAGAAGCACAACCGTTTGCCTTTAGATACTGAACTAACTTGGCACCGACCCTTTTCGTATTTACGAAAACAATAGTTCGAATACCATCAAAATCACGCAAAACACCAAGCAGCAAAGTTATTTTTTCGGAAGATGCCACATGGTATAACCTTTGCTCTACTCTCTCCGCGGTCCTTTGCTCAGGATTTATTAGAATCGTACGAGGATTATTCATGTGCTCGTAGGCCAACTCATTGACTCGGAACGAGAGAGTAGCACTAAATAACATCGTGAGCCGCTGACTAGGCGGAGGCACTTTTCTCAACAGAAATCTTAGGTCCTTTATAAAACCTAAATCGAACATCCTGTCTGCCTCATCCAAGACAAGCGCCTGGATATTTTTCAGAGTAAAAACTCCCTGCTTAAAAAAATCTATAGTCCTACCTGGTGTCCCAATTAAAACATCGATATCCTCTGAAGCTCTTTGCTTCTGAGAATCATAGTCGATACCGCCATATACCAATCCATAAGACAAGTCTGAGTAAACTCCTAGTTGTTTGATATCATTATAGATCTGAATCGCCAATTCACGTGTCGGAGCTAAAACCAATCCACCCGGAGCACTTTTGTCACCCCGACCTACCGGGCGCTCATCGGAAGACGCGGTAAGAAGCACATTAAGAAGCGCCAATAGATAGGCTGCAGTTTTCCCAGTACCAGTCTGAGCTTGCCCGGCCACATCGACCCCAGAAAGCAACAGCGGTAGGGTTTCCGCTTGAATCGGGGTACATTGATTAAACCCAGCCTCTGTTGCCGCTCTTACCAGTCTCTCATCCAATCCTAACTCTTTAAAGCTAGTCTTTGACTGCAAATTCCCCTCTTTTTGTTCTTCCAAACCGCCAAAATCACCTAGGTCTTGCAATTCAACCTCCAATCATTCAAAAATGGAAACACAGAAATTATTTGAAAGGAAAACAAACATAACATGAGTACACACTTAGTCCACGTAACTGACGATTCGTTTGAACTTGAAGTTCTCAACTCCGAACAACCTGTCCTGGTCGACTACTGGGCAGAATGGTGCGGCCCGTGCAAGAGCATAGCACCAATTTTGGACGAGGTTTCAAAGGAATACGAAAAAAAAGTTAAAATTGCGAAACTGGATGTAGATCAAAATCAAGAAATCTCAAAAAAATACGCCATTAGAGGCATACCTACCCTTATGTTGTTCAAAGACGGAACTGTAGTTGCCACCCATACCGGGGCTCTTAATAAGTCCCAGCTTACTACATTTATCGACAGTAATATCTAGATTTGTCTTTCAAAAAGCCGATGACTGTAATTTAATGAACAGATTTGTGGACGATACCGCCTAGCTGTGGTATCGTCCCTAACCGTTAATTAGAGAGTTTCCTCTCGACGTTTTCTAAACTCCTTATTACTTTGTTAATTTAAAGTTCCTAGCGATCGAGACGCATCTCACATTTGTAAGGTTTCAAAACCAATTCTCAATAAAGGCATACCAGATCGACAATGATGAACCTAACGGAATTAAAACGAAAATCCGCAGCGGAACTTGTAGGCCTAGCGGAAGAAATGGGCCTAGATGGCGTTGCAAGGTCTAAAAAACAAGATCTTATTTTTAGCGTGCTCAAGTCCCACGCAAAAAAAGGCGAAAATATTTCGGGAGATGGTGTTCTAGAAATATTACAAGATGGCTTCGGATTCCTTAGATCGTCGGATTCCTCCTATCTTGCGGGAGCAGACGATATTTATGTTTCACCAAGCCAGATCCGTCGCTTTAGTTTACGAACCGGAGACACTATATCTGGACGAATTAGACCACCGAAAGATGGAGAACGTTATTTCGCCCTTTTAAAAGTTGGTGAAATAAACCTGGAACCCCCTGAAAACACGAAAAACAAAGTTGTATTTGAAAATCTTACTCCGCTGTTTCCTCAAGACCGATTAGAACTTCAACTTGGAAATGGCAGTACTGAAGACCTACCCCCTCGCGTTATAGACTTAGCCGCTCCGATAGGCAAGGGGCAACGAGGCCTAATTATTTCGCCGCCGAAAGCCGGAAAAACGATGATGTTGCAAAGTATTGCTCATTCGTTGGAGGCTAACAATCCGGATTGCTTCTTGATAGTTCTTTTAATCGACGAGAGACCGGAGGAAGTAACGGAGATGCAAAGAACCGTAAGAGGTGAGGTCATTTCCAGTACGTTCGACGAACCTGCCAGTCGTCATGTACAAGTCGCTGAAATGGTAATAGAGAAAGCTAAGCGACTAGTAGAACATAAGAAAGACGTTGTAATCCTGCTAGATTCTATTACTCGGCTCGCCCGCGCTTATAACACAGTTGTTCCTTCTTCTGGAAAAGTGTTGACTGGAGGTGTAGATGCAAATGCTCTACAACGGCCCAAAAGATTCTTCGGAGCTGCGAGAAATATTGAAGAAGGCGGAAGCTTAACGATAATTGCTACCGCGTTAATTGACACCGGCTCCCGAATGGATGACGTCATCTACGAGGAATTCAAGGGCACTGGAAATATGGAGATCCATTTAGATCGAAAAATTGCAGAGAGACGCATCTTTCCTGCCGTTAATATCAATCGATCTGGGACGCGCCGAGAAGAAATTCTTACGAAAGCCGACGAGTTACAAAAAATGTGGATCCTCAGGAAATTGCTACATCCTATGGATGAAATAGCAGGAATAGAATTTTTGCTAGAAAGATTAAAGGTAACGAAAAATAATGCTGAATTTTTCGACGCTATGAAGCGTTAATTTGAGCATCTTATAAATTCCTGGTATGAGCTAACCTGGCGGCCAAGAAAAATCCCGCCCAGCCAAAACATGGAGGTGTAGGTGGAAAACCGTTTGCCCCACCTCAGAACCGTTGTTAATCACCGCCCTGAATTGATTTTGATAACCTGCTTTCTCTGCAACAATTGATCCCAAACGCATCAATCGACCTAAAAGCTGTTCATCTTCCGATTTAGACGTTGAAAGCATTTCTATGGGTTTCTTGGGGCAAACCAAAACGTGAAAGGGAGCTTGAGGGTTGATATCATGAAAAGCTATCAAATCAGAATCTTCGTAAACTATGTCTGCCGGCACCTCCCTGCAGATTATCCTTTCGAAAAGAGTCTTCTCTTTCATAGGAAATTTCCCTTAACCAATTAATCCTTGATAATAATCCATCAGAATCTTAGCTACTTCAGGCCGAGCAAATTCTGGAGGCAAATGCCTTCCTTGTTGAAGCAGTTCCCTGACTCGCGAACCAGAGAGTAACACAAAATCACCTGGCGAATGGTCGGTTGCATCTTTCATCATGACCACCTTTTTTAATTTTTTTGAATAAGCAGTATGATCAGCTTCAAAAATCTCTATTTCCAAAGCATTACACACGTTTTCAGAATGAAATATTTCTTGCGCTTCAAAAGGAGAATAATAGTCACCGACCCCGGCATGGTCTCTACCTACAATTAAATGGGTGCAACCGGCGTTTTGCCTAATTATAGAATGCAATAATGCTTCCCTAGGGCCTGCGTAAAGCATATCGAAACCATATCCGCTTACGATGACGGTATTCGGCTCAAAATATATTTCCACCATTTTTCTAATCGCACTGTCCCGCACGTCGGCCGGTATATCTCCTTCTTTTAATTTACCCAACAGCATATGTATAAGAACACCATCCGCACCTACTCGTTCCTTCGCGATCTTGCATAATTCTTCGTGAGCCCTATGCATCGGGTTCCGCGTTTGAAAAGCAACTACTTTTGTCCAATTTCGCTCTAGAAATTTCGCTCTAATCTGAGGTGCAGTTTGAAAGGTTTTGGGAAATAATTCCTCATAGAAGCTATAATTCTTGACTACCACCTCTCCAGCAATCAGCACATTACCTTGGCTGAGAAAGTTGGCAACACCGGGGTGACGTTTATCCGAGGTACCGTAAATCTTTGTTGCCATTGTCTCCATTTCGGAATCGGTGAAACTTTCGACGGAATCAACTTTCTGATACGCCAAAATCGGATGCCCTACTTGATTAGGATCTTTAAGAGCCAAATAACCTCCCACCTTCACGCCGTCAGCAGACTCTACTAAATTTAAAACCGGAATCGGCCACATAAGGCCATTAGTCATCTTCATTTCATCACAGATAGAAAAGGAGTCTTTTTTGTCATGAAAACCCTTCAAAGGACAAAAATATCCTGCTCCGAGCATCACCAAATTTGCAGCCGCCGCCGGGCCAACTAAAACAGATTCAACCCCATTTTGTTTCGAAGGGTGAAATAAACTAGCGTGTATACTGTCATTTTCCAGACAGGAAAACAGTTCACCACCACCATAAGCACTTATCAATTTAACGGAATTTTCCAGCAAAAAACTACCCCAGTACCGCCCGTACCACGAATCTGCTAGAGGAACCTTCTCTTATTATATCTCCGGTGTGAAGATTAAAAGTACCCTTAGACCGATCGTCGAAAAAAAACTTCAAAGAATGAGTGATAGTCGGAAAAGCTATATTTTCCCAGGGAATTTCGCCTTGCTCGTATAACCGACAATCCAAAGTTTCTTCGCCAGGAGAGAAATTTGGAGACACTAGATTGGACAAAAAAATCATGTAAACTTGATTTATCTGAGGAAGATTAAAAAGCGCGTACAACTTGCTCTCTACAACATCAGTACACGCCTCTTCCTTGGTCTCTCTCTCGGCAGCTTCTAGGGTAGTTTCACCATTTTCCATAAATCCAGCGGGCAACGTCCACAAACCATACCGAGGCTCGATGGCTCTCCGGCACATAAGTACACTTTCGTTCCAAATCGGTATGCAACCAGCCACAATTTTCGGATTATCGTAGAAAACATCACCGCATTCCGCACAGCAAAATCTCTCTCGATTATCGCCTTGAGGTGTCTTATACACTATGTTCGACGATCCGCAAGAACTACAAAATCGCATATCCGAAAGAAACCCTTTTTCTAAACATTAGTGATGATAAACTTATCGGAGGAGGATGATGTCTCGACAAATTTATACGACATGTTGCAAACATCAACTGATACCGATTCAATCCAATATGACTGTGACGAGTTTGGCATTAATCAGCTTTGATGTAAATTAGGATGCCGTTTAATATGTAAGAAGCACTTAATGGGATAGCAAATAAGCCTGCCCACCTTGTCTTAAGTTTGTGGAGATTGAGAAAAGTAAATATGAGTAATTTCAAGGGTTTTAAGAATTTTAAACACGGGGAAAACGTCCAAACCGGGATTCTCATCTGCAATCTCGGCACTCCCGACGCTGCGACTAGCAAGGCCGTCAGGCGATACTTAGCAGAATTTCTCAGTGACCCTAGGATCGTCGAATTACCTCGATTTCTTTGGTTACCACTTTTACACGGTATAATTTTAAACGTCCGCCCTAAAAGATCGGCTAAAGCATACGCAAAAATTTGGACAGACTCTGGTTCTCCTTTACTACTTCACTCTCTGAATTTGCGAAAAAAACTGGAAAATAGTGTCGACAGAGATTGGCTCACTTTTGAACTGGGCATGAGATACGGCAACCCTTCTATCGAGACCGCATTAGACAATCTGATAGAGAGAGGAT
>CAZXQY010000100.1:0-9028 GCA_964642505.1 uncultured Gammaproteobacteria bacterium
TTAACTTTATTTGGTGAGATTTTTTTAAAATTTGTCCGATGGACTCAACTACTTCAGAACTCGCAAATTGATTTCCGAGACAAAAATGGGGTCCGCCCCCAAAGGCAAGATGCTTTATGTTGGAACGAGTGATATCAAAAATGTCAGGGTCGGGAAATTGAGCGGGGTCTCGATTGCCAGCTCCAAGCATAAGCCAAACGACTGAATCTGCAGGTAAAGTTTTATCACCGAGCGTTACAGGCTCTTTGATAACGCGCCAATTAAACACTACGGGTGCATCGTATCGCAAACACTCGTCTATAGCGTTCGGCAATAGAGTTTCTCTTTCGCGAAGAATTTCCCGCATTTCAGGGTTCTTTATGAAAGCCAGTAAACCGTTAGAGATTAGTCCGATTGTTGTTTCGTAAGCAGCTACTAGTAGGCCAATCACCTGAATGATCAATTCTCCTTCTTTCAGGCGATCACCCTGTTCTTCTGCTCTTATTAAGCCCGATACGAGATCGTCGCCGAGGTTTCGTTTTCTTTCTTTCACTAGCAGTTCGAAGTAATCGGCTAAAGCCGCACCGGCAGTTCGGACTTTTAATTTTTCATCTTCGGGCAAGAAGCGCGCCCAAAAGGCTTTCGTTCTAGCACCAGCCCATTCTAGAAAAAGAAGCCTATCGGTATCCGGAATTCCCATTATTCGGCAAGTCATTCGACTAGGAAGATCGACTGCTAGATCGGTACAAATATCCATACCTCCATCTGCTAAGCCTCTCTCCATCGCAGTAGCGACGACTTCTTCTATAGTTTTTTCCATTAGCTTGACGGCGTTACCTGTAAAAGCTTTAATTACTAATCTTCGAAGGCGCAAATGTTCTGGGCCATCCAAATTAAGCATAAAATTATTGAAGTCCCCTCTAGTATCAAGCGGATCAAAATTTGGCGAACTACCGTCGGCGAGAGTTTGCGCTACAGGGAAATTTTTGAAAACTTGATTTATGTCGTCATATTTCGTCAGGCGCCATACTCCGATGGGTGTTAAATTAACAGGGTCTTTTTCTCTGAGACTCCTTAATCCAGGATAGGGATCAGCTCTGAATTGGGGTGATAGGGGATTTGATCCGAGCCAGTCAGAATCAGTCAGACGGCTCATGCTCTCTAATAAATTATCACTCATTCTTGCCTTTCCCGATAATAATGTCTTAAATCAAAGACCATTTTAACATGGCAAATGCCCTCTTCAAAAAAAACACTTCCTACGGATTTAAAGCCTAGTTGTTCGTAGAAGGGTTTGACTTGAATTTGACTATGTAAAATCAAAATTTCCGTGCTTCGTTTTTTAATCCATTCGTTTACAATTGCATCCATTATAAGTTTGCCTATACCTTTACATCGCTCTGTCTCTATGACAGCCATGCGTTCTATCTTATATTCCCCTGAATCTTTTTTTCTCAGTCTACCGGTTCCAACAGCGACGCTATCTTTAAAGCAAAGAAAATGGTCAGACACATCATCTAAACCATCAAATTCTGCTTCTTTAGAGACATTTTGTTCTTCACAGAAGACTCGTTCTCTAATCCAGCGGCACATAAGTATTTCTTTAGGCTTAGAAACCTTCTTTATCCGGAATTTTTCATTCATAATAATTTCTTGGATTTATTGCAAGCATCATTATCTCGAAGAGGTTCGTTGTATCATATTGTTGGTTTTTTTAAAACGACTCGAATTATAAATAGCTTATGGGATAATCTTCATGGCCGATTTCACTTTTTATACAGCACCTACAGCGAATGGGTATAAAATATCTATAGTGTTAGAGGAACTTGAACTCGATTACTCTGTTCGATATTTGAAATTCGACAAAAATGAACAAAAAACCGAGGAGTTTCTGTTATTGAACCCCAACGGCCGTATTCCGGTAATCGTTGACCATACTGCCAATGATTACGTTCTATCTGAGTCAGGGGCGATTTTACTATATTTGGCCGAGCGATCGGGAAGGCTATTGCCCGCGGACATAGATCTACGGTATCAAGTAATTCAGTGGCTTATGTTCCAAATGAGCGGTATAGGCCCAATGATGGGGCAAGCGATGTTTTTCCAACGCGTAGCAGCTCCCAAGGGTATCATAAGCGAGTACGCTACCAGACGGTATATAAAAGAATCTAGAAGGTTATTGGAAATTGTGGACCATCGATTAAAAGGAAGACATTACGTTTGTGACGAATACTCCGTCGCTGATATAGCGACTTTCCCTTGGGCGAGATCACATCGCTGGGGAAATATAGATGTGTCAGATTTAGATCATTTAATGGCATGGTTCGATCGTATGGAAAGTCGAGAGGCTGTTAAAAGAGGGATCCGGGTTCCTACAGGTCAATATCCCATAGCTTTCGAACGTGATACTGATTTGGTCGAGGCCACACAACGTAATTCGGAAAAGTACGAAGCTTAAAACAATTCGATCTAGAATTTAAGTAATAGATCAGCCTGCAAGATTTTCTGTTCGATATCGTTGTCATAATCCTCAGTCGAATAGAAATCTATCCCCAGAAGAAGATTTTTATTAATGATATATTGCAGTTCTGACTCGTGTCCCTTGATACCAGTATGTCCGTTGAATCTATCGGAATCCGGAAGGAAGTCAGGTATCGAATTATGTTCTAATTTTGCGTAGATATACTTGAATTTCCAGGGAGGGCGGGCAAGTTGAAATCCGATAGAGTATGCGAAGTCTTCCCCGTTGTCAGATTCAATGTTCTTAATCATATCTGATATAATACTGAGCTCGCTACCACCTAGTAGGTAGCTGATTTCTCCAGATAATTGGATGGCATTCAAATTATTGTCCTCGTTAGTATTTGAGGAATGTTTGAAGGTTCGTGCTATGGAATTTTTGTTTAAATCTGCGTACACATAGGTGGTTCCTGCTACGCGAGCAGCTATCGGGTTGGTATTAAAGTGTTGTCCTACTTGAGCGTAAACGAGGTAGGGATCTTCTGAGGAGCTGCTTTGTTCATTCAACATCCAAATGCCCGAGTTAGTCCAGAGGGTTCCTAGATCATTTCGGCGGGCAAAATGGGCGGAAACCCCCTCTGGTTTTATGTCTTTATCCCACATTAAGTCGGTCGGGTTCCAGAGGTATTTATCTCGATTAAACTTCCCTGCAACAAAAGAAACTGATTCCGTTTTTCTTTCTATGTACGCATAGTCTAGGCGGAGTTCTTTGGTTGAAAAAGTGTCGCCTAGATCTGCATTTGATCCTCTAGGATTTTCGGAACCCGATGTTAGGCCTATGCCTCCTTCCCATCCGATCAAAGGTGTGGTGACCATCCCAATTTTGCCTCTTATTCTTCCTCTGTGACGACTATTAGGGGCATTGTTGTCGTTTATTTGGCGATTTTGGATATGGTTGTACTGGTAACGTATTCTCACGTTTCCTTTTATTTGAATTTTATCTGCCCATTTTTCTTCGCGAAATGGGGCGATAGCGTTCTTGTTCGGAAAGACTTCCGAGTCCGTATCAGGAATTGATTTTGGCGCTCTGATGAGTGATTTATATTCTTCTGCAGACAAGGTTCCGTTGTTTTTTAAGACTCTTAAGAGTTCGTAAAAAGTGGTGTCTTCAGCGCTAGGTTCGGTAATAAAAAATGAACTAAGCAGGATTATAAGTGGTACCCAGACAAACTTACTACAGCAGTTGCTCATCTGTGGATTTCTTCGCAAAGGCTCGCTATATGGATTTGTTTAAATTCAATTCGGCTGTTCCAAAAAAAAGAGATCGAATGAGACCGGTATTGACTCTGAAATTGAAACTAGTTTCGCTATTACCCGAAGCGCCTCTAAGCCCTCAGTCATATCGTGAATAGGAGCCGCGATAACCACAGGGCGCAGGCTATCGACTCTGACGCTACCGTCTTTAATTAACGTAATCGCAACGGGTGCTTCAGATATACTCTTTTTACCATGTAGATCGAGAGTGAATTTTTCTGAACGCTTCTGAATTTCACCCACTGAAACGTTCTTTGAAAAAGACAGGTCAATTTCTGCCGAAATGATCGCTTGTTGATATTTGGTTGTTTCAAAGAGAATCTTCCTCATCCGGTCGTCTCTGATTGGGATCCCGGTATCCACACTGTCCAGTTCAATTTTTATCAGCAACTTCCCGCTAGAATCTAAAGTTCCTTCAAAATCGAGAAACTCATGAGTTTCACCTATCGAAAGATTCTTTGTAGAGATGAAAGAAATTTCCGAACGGGATTTATCCAAGACCCAGTCGGCATTGGTTACGATGGGGACAAAGATCGCCAGAAAAATTAGTTTGTTCATAGTTTGACCCCGACCATTTGAGTTTTTTGGTACCTAAGTCTAAATTGTAACAAAAATGTGATGTTTGTCATCCGATTGTAATGCTGGTTTAAATCAATATGGTGATTAAAAGCTAGACACTATTTTGAAAGGCCTCCAATTCAATGTGGGGTGTAAGTATTTAATCTCTATCTTCAAACGTCGAATTCGATTCTATTGCCGACACGTTCCGGAGATAGGGCGATTAAATTCATTGCAGGAAGCATGAGAAATATACCACACGATATATGCTAAAATTTAGACTGAGATAGAATTTTTTGTAACCCAACCCACTCCACTTGGCTAGGGTTCTATTTCTTTCCTAACCGAAAATTGTCGGAAGAGGTGGTTTGTCTAATGAATGGTCCGCATTCTTTGATTGATAGTCGATATGCTTGGATCCGGTTACTTGGGAGTCTTTTTGTTGCAACCGTCGGAAGTGCGGGTATGTACGTAGTGGTGGTTGTTCTTCCAGAATTTCAGCAGGAGTTTGAAGTTTCCCGTGGAACTGCTTCGATCGCTTACACGATGGTTATGGTCGGCTTTGGTCTAGGAGGCATTCTATTTGGGCGAGTGGTGGATAGGTATGGAGTTTTTTGGCCGCTTGTTGTCAGCTCGATTGCACTTGGGCTTTCCTTTGTACAAGCTGGATTGAGTCAGACTATTCTTTCCATCAATGTCTCTCATCTACTGATAGGGTTTTTCGGTTGTGCAATTGTTTTTGCTCCATTAGTAGCGGATATTTCAAAATGGTTTGTGAGAAGGAGAGGCTTTGCCGTATCTGTTTGTGCATGTGGAAATTTTTTAGCAGGAGCAATTTGGCCACCCATATTCGTATTAGTTATGGACGTACTGGGTTGGCGTGCAAGTTATATAAATGCGGGGATACTAAGTGTCTCCCTTATGTTGCCTGCACTCATTTTACTTTATCGGTCTTCTCCAAAAAGTGATGGATTAGATTCTTCGCAAGGTAGTCTTGGAACTTCGAAATCTTTTAGCTTGAGTCCTAATCAATTAACTGCTCTTTTGTGTGTGGCCGGATTGGGCTGTTGTATTGCTATGGCAATGCCAACTGTGCATATAGTCTCCCTTTGCTCAGATAAAGGATTCGGAGTCGGAGTCGGTGCACAAATGTTGTCCGCGATGCTTTTTTTCGGTGTTTTATCTAGGTTAGGGTTCGGTCTTATCTCCGATAAATTGGGTGGCTTGCGCACGATATTAATTGGATCGGTCCTACAAGCAATTGCCTTAAATTTTTATCTGTTCGCAGAAAGTTTGCCCGGCTTATTTGCGGTATCAATTATGTTCGGCCTGTTTCAAGGAGGTATCGTGCCTTGCTACGCACTTATCGTTAGAGAGTATTTTCCCGGAAATGAGGCTGGCGCCCGATTGGGTATCGTTATATCAGCTACCGTATTAGGTATGGCGATTGGAGGTTGGATATCCGGCTCTATCTACGATTGGACAGGGTCGTATACTGTGGCTCTCGTGCACGGTATCGCCTGGAATTGCGTGAATTTTTCGACGATCTTATTCCTGCTTTACAGATGTTCTCCACCGTTTGCTAAGCTACGGGTTGTAAATGAATAGAATTAGTTTCTTTTTGAGGAGATTTTATTTCTTGGGTGAGGGTGGATTTACTGCATCAAAAAGACGTTCCTTGGGATACTCAGCTCCGGCGACATGTTGAATAGTAGCGAGCCGAACTAGCTGGTATGTTCGGATCCTAAACGCAGGATCGCACGACATACGTACATAAATATCTCGCGGTGGAACTTGGTATTCTTCTTCTAACCATTGCATCAGGTTTGCCGTTGCATCGTAGACAGCATGTTCCATCGGCAGATTTATTCCAACTGCTACAATAGATTCTGGTTTTTCTATACGGACACAAGGAATTCTTTTGTTTTTGATTACTTCACAAGATAACTGAACTGTTGCCCGTGTTTCATCAGCAATTCCTGTAAATTCAGTATCCCCTTGTCCGCCGTGTACGTCTCCGATGTACAGTAAGCCTCCGTCGTTGTAAGAATTTAAGTAAATAGTGTGATTAGCACAAACATCTCGACAGTCTATATTGCCACCGAAGGGGCCTTGACCTAGCACCGAAGTAAAGACTTCCC
Source organism: uncultured Gammaproteobacteria bacterium (assembly GCA_964642505.1). Classification (GTDB taxonomy): domain Bacteria; phylum Pseudomonadota; class Gammaproteobacteria; genus TMED69. The sequence goes on from CAZXQY010000100.1 coordinate 6,453, forward strand.
TTTCTGGAGCAGTTGCCAAAGTTCCAACGAAGGGTTCTAGCTTCCAAGTTAGAGAGTCCGAGTATTTCCCAAAACCATCACGCGTGAATCCACTGGGACCTGGCAAGTGCTCGATTACGTGGACATAACCCTCACTGCACTCTTTATAGCGAAGAGAATCTCCTAGAGGACCCATCTGAGGCAGTACACCAGAAAATCCGTAGCGCCATGGATCTACCCAATCTATTGTAACCGCGAGGACGTCTCCTGCTTCGCAACCTTCAACATAGATTGGTCCAACTACCGGATTAAATAATCCGGGGGACGATTCTGCTAAACGGGCGAAGTGCTCGCTATCGAAGCCTTGGACTTGCGGGTTGTCACTGTCGTCCGATATCATTCCCGACAGGGCGTCGTCTGTTTCAACTTGAAAAGATTCGTTTTGTTTTACATGTAAGCATGGCTCGTCTCTGTTGTCGAAAGCATATTTTTGTACCACTCCGCGTTTAATTTTTCGCATGTTTTCTTCCTTAAAGTAGCAGCATTTTGGTTTTACTCGCTGATGGTCCTTTGAACGATATCATTTCCAGCTCCCCTGATAGCGTGGGCATCAAGAGAAATACAGGCCTTATTAATGGCGTGGTGGTTTATTCGGCAGCCTAGTGCTGCAGGTTTGGTGGATTCAAACCACGCAGGTCCTTCTTCGTAGTTGGTTTTTTCAACGGTTGCAACCGTTAAATAACGTCTTACAATTACGTCCTCTAAGGTTGCGTTTACTCTCGAAAGTACGGATTGAAGATGCTCGGTGCATACGTTTCGTTGGCTACTCCAATTACCAGGGTCAATTATTTTTCCGAATGTATCTACTGGATAAACATTACTCAAATAGATATCTTCGTCTATACAAACAGATTCTGAAAAAGAATCGAGAATTGGGTGAGGAGTATTATTCCTTTGAATTTCTTTGTCTATTATAGCTTCGGCTTCGACTATCATTGTGTCGGGTGTCGGGACTCCGACGAAAGATACTACTGGAGCCTCTAGATCACAGAGTTCGGCTACTAAACGAGATTTTTCCCACAGGCTCTTGGTCTCCGAGCAATAGAATCTGATGCTGATTATGTCGGGACTTTTAGCGCCAAACTGATCCAAGTTTTTCCGAAGGTGATCTCGTACGTCCCCTAACTTTCCTGACAATGTGTCTCCCTTGGCCAGATATCCGGGTATGAAAATTTTCGAACCTATTTTTAGCGCATTTGAATGGTTATCCGATGTAGGATTTTTCTTCCATTGTTTGGTGGAAACCGGATCGCTCAAACCTTCGAGCTCAATTTCAACGAGCTGCTGAGGGCGTGTCAGACCACATATTTCAAAAGTGGTGGTAACCGGACATTGTGTTCCGAAAAAATTTCTAAACGTTTTTTCAGCAATTGGGATATTAGTTTTTTCCTTCACGTAAAGACGTGCTCTAAAGATATTGGAAATTAGACCATCGGCGGCTGCCACGCTCTTTTCTGCGATTGACATTATCGCTTTAACTTGATCGCCTGCATTTTCACCAAGAATATTCCCGTTGATGTCGATTGCAGTAGTGCCAGATTGTAATATCAGATTGTTAATTCTTATGGCTCGAGAAAATTGAGCTTTATCTTCAATCGATCTCTTTGAGCGAACGTTAATTCTGTTTGGCATTTGTTTGGTTTTTCCCATACGCGAAATCATCGCAAATATTGACTTGAAAGCAAGTGGTTAGGTCGTTTATCTAGGTTGTAGTCGGTCAATGTAGCCAAAGAAGATAATTTCGTTAGTGCTATGGCAATTCAGTTTCAAGTATAGTAGGAAAAATCGTACAAAAGTGGCATTATTCGGATTAGATAAGAAAATTTAGTAGATGTGGAAGATTAGATGCGATGGCTACAGTAACAAACGAAACATTTAGTATACCAACTGCGGAAGACCTCGGTTTCGACCCGATCGAACTGAGGAAAAAATACGCTGAAGAAAGAGAAAAACGGCTGCGAGAGGATGGGAATGCGCAGTACCAGGAAGTGGTTGGAGATTTAGAGCAATATAGTACTGATCCTTATATTACAGAAAAAGTTGTTCGAACTCCCGTGAAAGAGACGGTCGACGTAGCAATTATTGGGGGCGGGTTTGGCGGTCTCTTGGCAGCCGTCCGTCTGCGCGAAATCGGAGTGCGAAATATTCGAATTATAGAGAAGGCAGGCGATTTCGGAGGGACCTGGTATTGGAACCGGTATCCAGGTGCTCAGTGTGATATCGAGTCTTATATCTATCTGCCTTTGCTAGAAGAAGTGAATTATGTTCCGAAAGAAAAATATTCGTTCCGGCCGGAGATATTTGAGCATGCGCAAAGAATCGGCAAACATTTTAATTTGTACGAAAAAACTTTTTTTCAAACGCAAGTAAAGGTTTCTAATTGGGATGCAGGGCGGGGTAGATGGAGAATAGAGACAGATCGTGGTGATCTAGTTAAGGCCAGGTTTTTGATCATGTCGAGTGGCCCCTTGAGCCGGCCTAAATTACCGGCTATCCCGGGTATTACAAATTTTAAGGGGCACACGTTTCATACTAGC
>CAZXQY010000101.1:0-9027 GCA_964642505.1 uncultured Gammaproteobacteria bacterium
TTCCCATCACACAATTCATCAAAGGTAACATAACCTTCGATTTTGTAATCTTCTGATAAAGGCTTCGTTACCTCATGCAAAAATTTTCGCATTATCTCAGTCTCCAATTGGTCATACACAGAAAATAGCAAGGCAACGCTCGTCCTTTTTTTTATTTGCTCATATTTGTCTTTCGGAAAATCACAACCGAAAAGAATCACCTGAGTCGTCAGTTCGCCCTGAGTATATATTTTACAACTATCTGCATTTACGGATACCGAAGCTCCTTCATAAACCGGGTGGGTTCCAAACATGAGAGTTCCGCAACATACCGACATAGCCGTCGTATTGTAGGCATCCTCCCTAAGCTTCGAAAACGTCAAAAGTTCTCTGGAAGAATCTGTCACTACAAAAGCATTTGCAAAGTAGTAATCGTCAAGTCCGCGTTCGTAAGAAACTACGGCTTCCGGGATTGCATTAAATTTGTTTTTATGGGCGGATATTAGTGCACGTTGACGACAATCACAGCAGAGACATTCAAGGCGATATCGAATTTTCGGGTCACAAAGGGTTAGCCGACAAGCACCGCAACGGCATTCAAGAAAAGTAGTATTTTCCATAACATCAGCATCTTCCACAGTTGTCGACATAGATTCTCTCTCGTTTAAACTTCTCGCCTAAATTACACCTTCCAACCGTGATGTCAAAAGTGCTAATCGACAACAGCAGAAATTCTCTGTATTAAGAGTCGATAGCCAGTAAAAAAATAGAAAAGGGCTTTTTCCTTGATTTAAAGGGAGGATTTGAGATTATCTAGTAACGGAATATCCAAGTACCGGGGAGTTTCTATGTTAAAAACTGGTAAACAGCACATCAAAAGTCTGAAAGATGGCCGCGAAGTCTACCTCGATGGGAAACTCATCAATGATGTAACTAGGCATCCAGCCTATCAAAATGTTGTTGAATCAATCGGTAAACTGTACGACTTTCTGAGCCACTCTAAGAACAAAGACCTAATGACATTCAAGGCGACAGATAACGGATCAAAAAGAGCCAATCGCATATGGCAATTGCCGCGCAACTACTCCGAATTGATTGACAGGAGAAGAGCGTTGGTCGCCTGGGCAGAATTACATGGCGGTTTCTTAGGCAGGGCGCCTGACCATGTAGCGTCCTGTATCGCCGGGATGTATATGGGCATCCAAATTTTCAGGGAATATGATAAGAGACGTGCTGATGCACTTGAATATTACTATCGCTATGCGAGAGATAAAGAACTTTATTTAACCTATGTAATAATAAACCCTCAGGCAGATCGTTCGAAACCGGCTCACGAACAGGAAGATAAATACCTGACGACAGGGGTAGTAGATCAAGATGCGGAGGGATTGACCGTCCGAGGAGCCAAAATGCTGGCTACTGGGAGCATCATGGCTAATGAAGTGTTCGTCACATGTATTCAACCGCTACACCCGGGCGACGAAAAATATGCACTATCGTTTGCTATTCCTATGAATACAAGAGGCTTGAAAATTCTTTCACGCAAATCCTACGAAGAGAATTCGCCAAACCTCTTCGACAATCCACTCGCTCACCGCTTTGATGAGAACGATGCGATACTGTATTTCGACGATGTGAAGGTTCCTTGGGATCGAATTTTTGTCAACCAAAATGTCTCGATGTGCATGAAACAGTTTCATTCGACTCCCGCCCACGTCTATCAAAATTATCAAGCTCAAATTCGACTGATGGTTAAAATGCGATTCCTTCTAGGTATAGCCAGGCGTATCACCGATACCAACGGTATCACCGCTCTACCACAAGTAATTGAAACGTTAGGTAATCTAGCCGCCGAAGCAGCCTTAGTCGACTCGCTTGTACATTCGATGGAAATTAAAGGAGTACAACAGGGAACATATTTTATTCCGGACAAGCACACTCTTTACGCTGCGCAAGTACTAACTCAGGCTCTTTATCCTCGGGTAATAAATACTCTAAGAGACTTAGCGGGCGGCGGTATGATTATGATGCCCTCTTCAATAGCAGATTTTGCCAACCGGGAAATACGAAACCTTATCCATAAGACTCAGAAGTCGCCGATAAGCGATTCGGAGACGAAGGTTAAGTTTTTCAAATTGGCCTGGGATGCGGTAGGTTCGGAGTTTGGTTCTAGACATACCCAGTACGAAATGTTTTATGCCGGCGCCAGCTTTGTAACCAAAAATCACAGTTTTCGAACCTTCGATTGGGATCGATGTACAGATATGGTTGATCATTTCCTTGACAGCTATTCACTCGAAAGTGAATTATCGAGATTACCATCTGTTTTCTCAGAACAGCAGACAAGACGGAGCTCGAAAAATGGGAATAAATAAGGAACATAAGGAATTTCACTCGTTAGATCTAAATATTGGTTGGCAAGTACCGGAAGGATACCCAGATGGAATCAAACAAAAAATCCTGGCCGGCTTTATAGACGAGAAAAATAAACAAGGCAATCGTACCCGTCTTTTGCGCTTCGCACCTGGTGTGTTTACGACTAAACCCTTCATTCACGATTATTGGGAAGAAGTCTATCTTGTTAGCGGAGATCTAATAGTAGGCAACGACCAAAATGGAAAAGGCGGTCAAGCCTTTGAGGCTAACACCTACGCCTGTCGACCCCCAGGTACGTTTCATGGGCCGTTCAAATCCAGAGATGGTTGCCTTCTACTAGAAATTCATTACTACGAACCTGCCTAAGCAATAAAACTGCTGAGAAAAATATTTACCCCCCCGATTGATTAACTAAAATCGTACAGTTTTCATTTTTCAGAAGGAGACGGTGATGAGGTTTATTCTGATACACGGAGCGTGGCACTATGGCGAATTATGGAACGAAGTGCGTGATTATCTAGAGTTTGAGGGGCATGAAGTCCACACACCGACGGCAGGAGGACTCCGAAAATCTGATACCAAGTATGTTGGCTTAAATGAAGCGGTCGAACCAATCATAGACTACATAAGGGCTAAAGACCTAAATGATTATATACTGATTGGCCATAGTTGGGGTGGATACCTGATTAGCCGTATAGCGATCGCTATGCCACAACGGCTTCGACGTTTAGTGTTTTTTGCCGCATTCGTACCGGAGCACGGCAAAGCTCTTATCGACGAAATCCCTCCACATCTGAAAGATTTTTTAGCAACAAATGCCTTAGAACGAGATGACGGCACAGTAATGTTACCCTACCCGATATGGCGCGAGGCGTTCTTTAACGACGGTAGCGCCAAACACGCCAAAGAAATCTATGACTCATTGCGACCACAACCGTACAATTCGTTTACAGACAAAGCTGACATGACTGGTTGGGAAAACGTGCCACAGGTCTTCAGCTACATAGCACCATATGAGGATAATGATATCACTCAAGGTGCATGGGGTAGACATCCCCGTTTATCAAATCGTTTAGGTATCTATCGTTTGATAGGTATGGAAGGTAGTCACGAAGTATTATTAACCAACCCCAAATTGACTGCGCAAAAATTCTTAGAGGCCGGTCGCGATTAACTAACTAAGATCGATCTTAAATTTATACAATTCGGAAAAACATAAGAGAAATAATATGGGGAATACTATTGAATTCACTCTGGCATTTAATGATAGGCTCGAGGTAAGAGTACTAGAAGTGTCTAGAATGATAATCGCTGGATGGACTGGTAAAGATGAAGCTGCTCTGCAAGAACACATCTCTGAACTCAGAAAAATAGGCGTGGCACCACCCGTACGTACACCAATGTTCTATCGCGTTGCCTCCAATCGTGTGACGACGGCTTCGGCTATCGAAGTAATGGGTGCTGCTTCGAGCGGGGAAGTCGAATACTTTCTGATCAATATCGACGGGAAAATATGGGTGGGTACTGGATCTGATCATACGGATCGAGAAGCTGAGACTATTGGAGTGACCCTAGCCAAACAAATGTGCGACAAACCGGTGGCTCCAAAATTGTGGCGCCTCTCTGATCTTGAAAACCATTGGTCAGATTTAATTCTCCGTTCGTACATTATTTGCGACGAAGGAAATCGTATTCTGTACCAAGAAGGAACCGTAGACTCTATGCTATATCCTGCTAAACTACTAAATGAATTTGGAAAGACAGATCAATTAGGAGGTCTTGCGCCAGGTGATGTCATGTTGTGTGGTACGCTACCGGTAATAGGAGCTGTGCGACCAGCCAAGAGATTTGAGTTTGGAATTTTCGACCCTATTCTGCAACGGAGAATTGAACATCAATATGACATCTTGACACTACCGAACGAAGGGTGATCGAAAAACTGAACTAACACCACTGATATCAGCTCCAGGACGACTATTCAGGGTTAACTATTTAATTAGCATGAGAGGATACCGATGGATTTTGGAATTGCGCTGTTCTCATCCGCTCATTCGTGGAAAATCGCCAAACGAGCTGAAGAGCTCGGCTTTGATTATGCTTGGTTTTACGACAGCCAATTGTTGTGCGCCGACGTCTACGCGACGATGGCCTTAGCGGCGCAGAACACTTCACGCATTAGGCTCGGAACCGGAGTAGCCATTCCAAGCAACCGTATAGCACCCGTTACCGCCTCGGCACTTGCGACACTGAACGAGCTAGCCCCAGGGCGCATCGATTTCGGTGTCGGAACAGGTTTTACTGCGCGGCGCAGCATGGGGATGAAAGCGATGAGACTAAACGACATGGAAACCTATGTTAAAGAAGTATACGCGTTGCTGCGCGAGGAAACCGTGGAGTCCGTGGTTGAAGGACGTCCACGCACGATGCGCCTGTTTCATCCAGACCGCGGATTAATAAACACAGTTAATCCGATCCCTCTTCATATGTCAGCGATGGGCCCAAAAGCGCGAGCCGTCTGCGCAAACATGAAAGCCGGTTGGATTACTTTTGCCGGTAATGAAAGACCTGCTATCGACGACCTGCTAAATATGCGGGCATCCTGGGCTGAAGCAGGCAACGATGCCGACGACTTGTATAGTACAGTTTACACGCTGGGGCGCGTACTCGAGGATGAGGAACCATACGATAGCCCTAAGGCGCTAGCCCAGGCAGGGCCGTTGCCAGCAATTATTTTCCACGGGATTGTAGATGCACAGGAGCACGGCGGTCTAATTCCCATGGCTCCAGATTGGGCGCCTATTGTGGATCGCTACCGCCAGCTCTACCTCGCATATGAACCACAAAGCGCACGCCATCTTGAACTACATCGAGGGCATCTACTTTACCTGCGTGACGATGAAAAAGAATTGATTACAGGAGAGCTTATAAAAACGCTTTCTATGACCGGAACTGTTGATACTCTGAGAAACAAAATTGGAGAACTTCGCGAAGCAGGTTACGACCAGCTTGCCATCCAGATAGTCAATGGCCAAGAGGATGCCCTAGAAGATTGGGCACGAGTGATCAATGGAATGTAAGGCAATACGAATTCACCCTAGCAGAACCAATACCATTGCTTTAGACGTATTTGCCGAATTAACCTATTCGGGAATGTATTAGAAGAGTAGATAAGAACTTTTATGAATCTTACCAACTAGATAATTATTTGTGTCTTCAACCCTAGTTATGAAACACCGTTACTTAGTTTTCCAACATATTGATGTTGAACACCCTGGGTTCTTCCGGGATTTGATGCGAGCGAAGGGAATATCCTGGGACACAATTCATTTTGATTTACATCATCGAATACCAACAGACATTAACAAATATTCCGGACTCCTCTCTATGGGTGGGCCTATGGATGTATGGGAAAAAGACCGTTATCCGTGGATTTCTAAAGAGGAGGAATTTATTCGAAAATGGGTATTAGAATATAAGAAGCCTTTTCTGGGTATTTGCCTTGGCCATCAGTTGCTGGCGACCGCGCTCGGAGGAAGGGTGGCGAAAGCGCAGACTGCGGAAATCGGCATTCACAAAGTTAGTCTAACTCAAAAAGGTCAGAGTCATAACTTTTTTAACCAGTGCCCAATCGAATTCGAATGTTTACAATGGCATGGAGCAGAAGTTACAGTCGAGCCACCTGATTCTCAGATATTAGCTCAATCTAAGGATTGTAAGATTCAATCTCTTGCTGTCGGTAACCATGCCTTCAGTTTTCAATTCCACTTAGAAGTCACCCCAACGACTGTCGATGAATGGGGAGAAATTGAAACCTATAAAATTGCTTTAGAGTCTGTCTTAGGCGTCAACGGATTGGACCGATTTCGCACCGAGACAACGGCTAATCTTAGTAGTTTCAATTGGCTCGCCAAAAAGATTTTCTATAATTGGCAAAAGACCTCTAATTTCTGAAGTATGAGAAGAGTAGGATTATATATAGAAAAAAATCTTTGAAAAGTAAAATACGAGGAGCGCAAAAATGACTGTACGAATAGAAAAAGACGGCCCCGTTACCACAGTGATACATAGTAGACCGGAGGCCAAAAATGCTATGGATCCTAGTAGCGCAGAAGCGTTGTTTGAGGCATTCAAAGATTTCGACACAGACGATACTGCATCGGTAGCAGTATTCTTTGGCGAAGGCGGAGCTTTCTGTGCCGGCTGGGACCTGAAGTATGCCAGCAAGTTAAAAGGAGAAACTCCCCTTAAAGATCTCGATTTTCCAGAGGAAGGTGAAATCGACCTACCGAGAGGACCTATGGGTCCGAGTAGATTAGACCTTTCCAAACCAGTTATAGCCGCTATCGCAGGACCTGCTGTCGCTGGAGGAATGGAACTCGCATTATGGTGCGACCTCAGAGTAATGGAGGAAAGCGCCTACTTCGGTGTTTACTGCCGCCGATGGGGGGTACCTTTAATTGACGGTGGGACAGTCAGGTTACCCAGACTTGTTGGACAGGGGCGCGCTCTAGAGATAATTATGACTGGCCGAAAAGTTTCTGCTGATGAATCTTTTCGGATCGGCGCGTGCGAGCGAATTGTACCAAATGGTCAAGCTCGAGAAGGAGCGGAAGAACTCGCTAAAGAAATCGCGCGATTTCCGCAGCTTTGCATGAATTCCGATCGTCGATCTGTTTATTTACAACACGGTTTGTCGGTAGAACAAGCGATGCGACGCGAATGGACGAATAGTGTAGGGGTGATTTCCGAGGAAGGTATCTCTGGTGCCGAACGGTTTAAATCAGGCAAAGGCCGACATGGAGGGTTCGACAATATATAGCAAATATCTGTCCATAGAGTGACTAATACAAGGCTTTCCTTTCTATCTGGGAATAAAGGGGAGGCCTATCGGAAAAACTTTTCAGATAAGCATTATATAGGCACTCAACTTAGTGTCTAAAATGCTTACCTCTCATCGTGATATCATCTACAATTACCCAAGCAATATAGCTACGGTGTTTGTAGAGTATTTGGATAGGTTTGGTAGTTTTAGGACAGGGGACTCGCAATTCCTTGGTCGTAGGCTCGAGCGCTACAAAGCCTACCAACCCCCTCATAAAATTAAATACTTAACTAAATTCGCCCAAGTTTGAAGTGGGACTTCAAGCACTCTAATGACTGTTTCCATGTTCTGTGGCCTACCTACCGTCTACTGTTTACTTATTTGTCCGCTTTATACTTGTTTAGCTTAGAATCCAAGTGTAATTTAGATAGAAAATGTGGAATAAAAGAAAGAAGTTCTCGGCAATTATTCGATTCTCATCACTGAAACTGCTTCTGGCGCTTTCAGTAAACGGGCATGCTGTTTATCTAAGTGAACAGGGAATTCAATCAGTGTCCGAAACAGCCTGGGAACAAATGAAAGCATATTTCCCAATTTCCGAAGATTTTAGTAAGAGAGCTCAACTCAAATGCATCGCTGCTGAAATTATAAGACAACTTGACGAACCTTTTATTGGATATAATTGGGAAGTTGAATTATTCGAAAATCCAGCCGTTAATGCGTTCGCCCTAGCCAATGGGAAAATTGGTATCTATACAGGTCTTTATAGTGCAGCCAAGAATCAAGACGAGCTGGCGACGATAATCGGACACGAGATTGCTCATATCATAAACAAACACTCTCACAAAGGTATTAATAGAAAAATTCGGACAGAAGTCGGAATGGCTATTAGCAAGGTTGCAATTGGCAGCCACATAACCAATAGTCAAATCGGAACAATAAACATCATGACAGAAATGCTTTCTACCTACGGCCTTGATTTACCATTTGAAAGGAACCAAGAAACAGAGGCGGACAAGGAGGGTTTGCGACTGATGGCAGCGGCGGGATTTAATCCTCTCGCAAGTCTCGATGTTTGGAAAAAAATGCAAGATGAAAAAAATAGTCAAAATCTGGAATTTTTTTCTTCTCATCCATTACATAGAAATCGACGCAAAGTTCTTGCAAATCAGCTATCAAACCCGCTGAAACTATATATTGATGCAGAAAGAAGGCCTCGTTGCACGCATTAATTGATAGACTCATCACAAAAGGTTAATTCATCTGCCCGATCAAATAATTGTTATCGTTTCTCAGAAATCCATCTGAAATCACAGTGGTCCCCTCCTGAAGCAATCGTCTTAGACCTAACTAACTTTAAGTCTGGACCAATAGCCTCTGTCATTGGTGGATCAATTTCGCATGTGATCATTGCTCCAAATTCCGACTCCCCAATTGACGCGAAATATTCCGCATATTTGCATCTAGTAACATTGACCGATAATTCCTCAGCTGTATTTCTTACAGGCTCTAATTTGAGAGCTTCATCCGCTGTAAAAGCTGGGAAAAAAGATTTTAGTTTCTCTATCGATCCATCTTCCTCCCTCTCTGAAATCTTTTTACCCAAATTAGTGGCGAATTCTCGAACGGCTCTCCGCAGGAGTTCCGTCGCTTTATCCTTCCCAAATTCTGAGCATAATATTTTAAATAAAGGGAGAAGGATCTCCGATTGAAATTTTACTCTCTCAAAATACGATATTTCTGCCATTTACATCTCCCCCTTATTAAAGACTATTAAATATGGCTCACTTTAACTAAGTATCATTCAAATCGATGGTTATTTCTATTGTTCGTCAAAACGGTAACATGTT
>CAZXQY010000102.1:0-8945 GCA_964642505.1 uncultured Gammaproteobacteria bacterium
AGATTACAAAATCGAAGGTTATGTTACCTTTGAGGAATTGTGTGATGGGAAAGATATTGAAATAGATAATTCTTTCTACGAAGAAAGTCGATTAGGCAAACCCAAAAACTGAAACGTTGCGGCTGAGACGGATATTTTTAAGAGCCACCTTAGGTTCTTTTCTATATATTAGTTTTTTCTTGAAAATAATTAGTTGATTTAGGGAACTAATTGTCAGTTTCTATAAAGGGTAAGCGTATGCGTAGAGGTTAATTGTTGGTAAAAAGACTTGAATAACTAAAAATTGGTTAGCGAAATCATCAAAAAGAATTATTCTCGGAGTTAAATCTTAAGAGGCCTGTGAACTAGTGAACAGAGGATTACCGTTTGTTGCCATAACATTGCTTTCATTGGCTTGGGGATACAACTGGGTATTCATGAAATTAGGATCGGGTGATGCTGGTCCTGTCACGTTCGCTGGCTTGCGAACTCTATTAGGAGCGGGCTGCCTTTTCCTGCTTCTCTTTCTTAAACGCCGCCCTGTTTCTTCTAAACGCTACGGGGAATTGGTTTTGCTAGGCCTTTTCAATACTGCTATAGCCATCGGCTGCACCCATTGGGCGTTAGTCGGGGAAACGGCAAATAGGACTTCTATTCTAGTTTTCACCATGCCTTTATGGACTGTGCTTTTAGCGTTGTTTATGTTGGGCGAGCGATTAAGTAAACCAGAATGGTGTGCTGTACCTGTTGCCGGGATAGGGATAGTTTGTTTGCTGAAGCCTTGGAGTCTTAATGATCAAATTTTTTTCAATATCGTAGCGATTTGTGGTTCCATTAGCTGGGCTGTCGGGGCGATATTGATCAAGCTACTTCTAAAACGGCAGCCCATGGATCTTCTTATCCTAACATCGTGGCAGATGCTTTTTGGGTCGTTCTTTTTGTTTGCAGCTGCTTTTGCGCTGAATGAGCCCCACACCGTATGGACGCCGAATTTCTGCATCGCTCTTATTTTTACCGGCGTGGTTTCTACGGCTTTAGGTTGGTTCTTATGGACATACATATTGGAGAAAATTCCAGCTGGGGTCGCCAGTATGGGAACCTTGCTTGTCCCAGTCATAGCGATAATTTCTACGTCGTGGCATCTACACGAACCGCTCTCGAAAGGAGATATTGCAGGAATTATCTGTGTCATGATCGGGTTAGTTGCTCTCCTTCTTTACGCGCCCGTGTCGGAGAAGTCGGCTAACACGTTCAAACAAGATCCTTGAGTAGCTTTCTGTAAAGGTATTCTTGATAGCCCAAAGGAGAGTTGGGCTGTTATTAGCGCCTCTGTATATGGTTCTACTCCTGAACTAATAACATTTGGGGATTATGAGTCATTCAACGCTGACTTATTAAAGTTTATATCTACCCTTCTGGTATTTTCCCGAATCACTTGATGGGGGACACGAATCAGCTGGTTTTTAAAGGCAATTTTTCCCTAAGCTGAGAATAGCTACGTGTTTTATGGAAGGGAAAAAACCCACAGTACTCCACCTTGCGGCACATGAGTCTTTTCTCCGAACGCTTTGTCTAAAAAATCCTGTTTTCTTTGGGCGTCTACTCCCCATCCTGAGAGTACCGCGATGTATTGTTTTTTACCTATAGCATAACTCACCGGGACACCAACTATCCCTGAATTAGTAGGATGTTGCCATAGCAGCGAACCGTCCTCAGCATCCAGGGCTCTAAACAATCTGTCATTAGTGCCTCCCGAAAAAATCAATCCTCCTCCTGTCGCTAAAATGGGGCCCCAGTTGTGGGACTTGAATTTTTTTGCCCAACGTTTTTGCCCTGTTTTTAAATCCCAAGCTTGTATTTCGCCGATATGTATCTTTGCGTCTTTATGGGGGAATACTTCAATATCGTTCCAGTTCATACCTAAATGTAGCTCTCCTCTCCGATATTTGACTTTTCTCCCAGTAAAAGCGCTACATAGGTTCTCGTTGGCTGGGATGTACAAATAACCCGTAACTGGACTATATGCTGAGGGAGGCCAGTCTTTTCCTCCCCATATACTAGGACAAAACTCGGCTCTCTTCCCGGTTTTAGGTACCTTTTCCGGATCGTATTCTGGTCTGCCTGACTCTGGATCCAAGCTAATAAACACGTTTTGTCTAACGTAAGGAGTAGCTTCGACAAAATTTATTCCTTCCGGTGTTCTTTCTAAAACCCATAAGTAGCCATTACGTCCTGCGTGAACAAGCCCTTTTATTTTCCGTCCTGCCCGCACAATGTCTATTAATAGTGGTGCCGAAACTTCGTCCCAGTCCCATGCGCCATTCCAATGATATTGATGGTGTGCGGTAATAGAACCCGTATCAGCGTCTAGACCAATCACCGACGTAGCATATAAATTATCCCCTGGCCTTTGATCGGCTATCCAAGGCCCCCCGTTACCAGTTCCCCAGTACATCACGTTATTCCCAGCGTCGTAGCTGCCAGTAATCCAAACAGGGACTCCACCTCTTTTCCAGTCATCTCCTCGCCAGCTGTCGTGCCCTGGCTCGCCCGGACCTGGAACGGTATAGGTTTTCCATAAAGATTTGCCGCTTTCTACCGCAAAGGCTTCTATAAAACCTCTGATGCCGAGCTCGCCCCCCGAAACTCCAACCACTACTTTCCCCTTTACGACGAGTGGGGCAAGCGTCATATAATAACCTGCCGAATAATCTTCCACTTCCTGTTCCCATATGACTTCTCCACTTCTGGCGTCTAAGGCCACCAGGAAAGCATCGACTGTCGCAAGGAAAACTACGTCTCCATACAACGCGACTCCCCGATTAGTAGGATGTAATTGCATTAAATCAGTTGGAAGGCTTCGTTTATATCGCCATATCTGTTGCCCGGAGATGGCGTCAAGGGCTATAACACCATTGCCTGGAGTGGTGATGTACATTATGCCGTCATTCACTAGTGGCGGAGACTGGTGAGCTTCGACGACACCAGTTGAAAAAACCCATTCAACTTTCAGATCAGACACATTTTCCGTCGTTATTTCTGAAAGAGGGCTATAACCCCAGCTGTCGTATGTTCGTCGATATTGGAGCCAATTTCCATCTTCCGGTTCCAACAATCTTTCGCTGGTTACAGAACTATAATCTAGGTCTTTACCGACGGTAATCGAACTCAGGCAGATGGCTAGTAAAAAAAGTGTTGGTAAGCGTTTCACGGTGATTCCAAAAATGGTTTTAAATTACCGGGCCAAGTCGAGAATTAAAGGGTCCATCAACATAGATGAAGTTGTCTTTCACGGCGATTGGTAACATTGGTAAGGCTCTAGGTGCAGGGCCATTTACTCTTGCGCCTTTTTTAACCGGGTCGAATTCCGAGCCGTGGCAAGGGCACACCATTTTTCTTTCTTCGTTATTCCATTCGGACACTCCACAGGCTGTATGGGTACATATACCGGAGTAAGCTACTATCCCTTCTGCCGACATTTCCCTCGTTTTAGGCTCGGCGGCTAGCTCTGATCCTGTAAGTCGAATTAGCAAGATTTGGTTCAGGCGGGACCGCTCTCGGGGAACCCTATTTCCCGGGTCTCTGGGGTAAACTAGGAGCGGCGGTGATCCTGGTAAAACGTCAGAAGTTTTCACCATGCGATCTTCATATTCCCAAGAGGGGTAGGCAAGTTGATCGCCGGGCTGGGGAGGTATTTTTCTAGCGTCGACCGCTCCAACAAGTTTATGCTTGGAAAATAGGAGGGAAGCCAAGGCCAAGTGTGCCACGATTTTCCCAAAAAATTGTCGTTTAGGGTGGTCCATAAGTTCTTCAATGTAGGCGCTGTTCTAGGTGCCTAATATATTCCCGATATAGTCATTCAGGCAAATAAATTAATTTAGCGGACTAATTCCCCTCTAGAAGGGGGTCGGTACTTTGAGAAAAATCATGTTTTTAACCAGAATTTTTCTTAGGGCTAGAAAGCACCTAGTTGAATCGTGATATCCCGAAAGCTCCAATAAGATAAACTCCCGAATAGTTTTGCAGTCCTTACACATATGGAAGGTTGTGCTGCGGGCATCTGTAGTTTTTCCTTTGGCCGGCATCTCAAGGAAATCCATATTAATGTTTCGCTTTCCATACCCAATTCATAATGACTCACTCATCGTAATCAAGATAGATATCAGCTAGCGAGTTACCGCCCCATGTCTTCCACAAATCCTCTATGTTAAAGTTCACTTATTCCTTATGTTAACGGCTATCCCATGAGCCGGCTTTAAAGTGACACCTGCGTGGGCCGTTATAGGGTGACTTGGAATTGGTATTACATCGAATCGCTGGAGTAATTGGGCTAGGATTAACTGTATCTCCAACATGGACATATTCGCCCCTATGCAAGCTCTAGGACCTGCCGAAAAAGGAAGGTAAGCGTAGGAGTGGCGGTTCTTATTGTTGCTTGATGAAAATCTATCGGGATCAAAACGTTCCGGATCCGGCCAAAATTCGGGATGTCGATGAATCGCGTAGATTATGACTGAGATATAACTGTTCTGGGGAATTCTGAACCCTTTGAAATGAGATTCCATCGTGCTTTTTCGAGCTAATCCCCAAACTGGCGGGTAGATTCGCATCGTTTCTTGGATAACTTGTTTCAGATAGGGTAGTTGTGGGAGATGGCAACTCATAGCCGGGCTGCCTTTCAGAACATTATCTAATTCCGACTCTAGCCTATCTTTAATTTCTGAATTTTTGGACAAAAGATAGAAAGTCCAGTTTAGAGCAGTCGCGGAAGTTTCATGTCCAGCGAGCATTAGTGTCAAGATTTCGTCACGGATTTGTTGGTCACTCATGGGGGCGCCAGAATCGGGGTCACGTATTGTTAGAAGGCGATGTACTATATCGTTGTCAGTGCCTTCACCATCGCGATGCGCCCTTATTATATCGAAAACGATGCTGTCAAGCTTGCGCATATTGCTAACAAATATTTTGTTGCTGGTCGTTGGAATCCAGGGGAACAAAGTTAGCAACGACTCAAATGACTGAGGATGTCGACTGTTTCCTTTAAGTAGAGAAGCAATCTCATCAGCATGGTGATCGAAATCTCCACCGAATAACGTTCGACAAACTATTTGAAAGGTGATTCGGCTCATATCACGGTCCAACCAAACAGTTTTGTCGGGCGCATAGTTAGCCCATTCTTCCGTCAGTTTCGCAGTGACAGCATTAATTATTTTGTCAAATTGATTGATGTTGCTGTTGGTAAAAACAGGTTGAATAAGACGGCGCTGTTTCACCCAGTCTTCCCCATCATTAGTAACTAAACCGGAACCAAATACCCTGGAAAGCACGCGATAATCAATGGTGTTTTTAGTGTAGTTAGGCCATGCTTTAGTCAAGATTTGGCGTACGGCGTCGGGATTGTTGACGGAGTAGACAGGGAAAAAACCTTGTACTCGGACTATATCGCCGTATGTTCTGTGCAGCTTCAGCATGAACTTGGCGCGGTCTATTTTCGGTCCTTGTCGCCACACTTGGTGCCAAGGTGGTCCTGGAGGGAGTGGAAGTGTTTCAGCGGATTGTTTGACGGGCATTTTTCTTTCTTACCCAAGGTCATTAGTGTTCAGTTTTTTGCTTTTTATATTTGGATAAGCGTGGAATCCTGTGAACGGCATAGGAACCAAAAAAACGGCCTGGTCATAAGGATCTTTAGTCGCCTTAAACCCGGCCATTATACTGCTATCATCGGGGTCAGATAATATAAGCGAATCATAAATATGAAACCCGATAATTCCAACAAGTGTTCCAAAGAGGGTTAGATAGAGTATGAAAATATTTTCCTTTCTATGTTTTGAGTCCATTTTTTACTTTTAAATATCGGAGGGGTGGGATTAATCTAACTCTAATGCTTCTTTGTAGTTTAATTTTAATTCAGCTGGTTGCTCTTTTTTTTGAAAAACGAAACTTTCAATTACCGATAAATCAAGGTTCGTTCCCATAAAACATTTGAAGGCATCTTCTGGAGTACAAATGATCGGTTCACCTCGAACATTGAAGGAAGTATTAACCAAGATAGGACAGTTTGTCTTTTCTTTAAAAATTTTTAGCAATGCGAAATATCTTGGATTAGTCTCTTCATGGACAGTCGACCAAGGGATTATGAGTCCCCACTACGTTCTCACTAAATATCAGTCTTATTATCTCTTCAGCTCTCAATTTGTTTACTCGACAATTAAATAGTAGACGCTGAGTAGACCACAGGCAAGGGTATATTTTAACACTCACTTAACAATAGTTGGTGCCCAACACAGGAATCGATTCTGAGATCCCAGAGAGGATCATGGTGATATTTTAATCTTATCTTAATGCCCTGGATCAGTGTGAAGAGAAGCCTTCTCAGAGATCCTCTATGGAGATCTGAGGGCTATTTCCGATAGGTATCTCCCTTTATTTCCCGAAGGGGAGGGGGACCTTGGATTACTAACTCTATATATAATCCTACCTCTCTCATACTTCAGGATTCATCGCAGTAGTGGGTTCCTTTTTATCAAAGTTCATCAAAAGGACAGGCAAAGATATAAGGGTCATTAATAAGGCAAAAGTTAAAACCATGGCCGTCATTAACCCCATATGGCTATTAAAAGTAAGATTAGTAAGGGTGGCGATCGAGACGAAGCCAGTAACTAGAACTACTGTGGTAAAGATTAGAGCAGGCCCAACTTGTTGAAGGGCGTACGTAACGGCCTCTATATTGCTATTCCCCAATTCGTTCCTTGCTTTTGTGTATTTGACTAAAAAATGTACGGTATCGTCCACTATGATGCCTATAGTTACGCCAGCAGCCATGGTTACTCCAATATCTATCTCTCCGTTTAAAAAACCCCATATCCCCATCCCAAAAATTGCGGGAAAAATGTTTGGAAAAATACTCAGTAAGCCTATTTTAGGTGAACCGAAGACTATTATTAAAAGAAAGGAAATGGTTAGTAATCCAAAAAACGCACCAAAAGTTAAACCTTTACCGTCATCGTTGATAAGGTGAGAAGCCATGAGGTTAGGGCCAGACCAAGTTATTCGATAATCCGGCATATGCTCCACGATCCATTTATTCAGACGAGTCTCAAGCTCTAAGACTTCGGCAGAGGTGAGAGATTTAAAAGCAACGAAAATCTTAGTAGAAGATTTTTCTAGGTTAACACGATCAGTAAGTTCCAGTCCGTAAGGAAGAGAGGTCTCATATAGTAAATAGTATTGCGCCACCTGCTCACGCGACTGTGGTAAGCGATAGTAATCATCTTGATCTCCGTGAAGGTTCCGATTTAAGCTTTTCAAGGTGTCCGTTATGGATTTTGCGTAGGTAACCTCTGGGAGATTGCGTAGCCAATCAGTCATTTCTTCAACTTTCAAAAGGAATTTTGGTTCGGTAGCTCCACCCGGAGCTCCGCTCTCTACCGAAAATGAAAAGTTATAGGCGGTTCCGAAATCGTGCTCCCCGAAATCGTTGGCGTGACGCCAAGGGTGGCTTTCGTCTAGAACACGCGGGAAATATTCATTATATATATTTTGGAAAACACCAAGGATCATAACAGCGGATAGTGCAATAAAAGCCGTAAGAATTATCTTCCGAAACCGATATAAAGTATTAGCCCAAGCAACAAAAATTTCATCGGCAATTAAAGGCGCCCTTTTAACAGTGCTGTGATTCCCGACTGACAATAAAGCCGGTAAAAGTGTTAAGGATAAAACACAGGCAGCAATAACACCCATGGCGGACATGTTTCCCAACGCGGATACGCTGGCCGAACTACTTAAATTTAGTGTCAAGAGACCTGCGGCGGTGGTTAGACTGGTAATTATAATGGGCCGCATATTAGTAGAGAGCGCGCCTAATAATGCCGCTCTTTTTTCCAGGCCTCTGTTGAGTCGTTGAACAAAAGCTGTAATTAGATGAATGCAATCAGCGACCGCTATAATAAGCACAACGGTAGGGACTGTGGCAGTGAACGGCGTTATTTTCCAGCCCATATAACCTGATAAGGACATTGCCGCGATGATGCTAATAATAAAAATTACTATGCTTGATAAAATAGGCCGTATTCTTCTCAGAAAAAAAGTCATTAATATTAAGACAAAAATAATATTCATGATTAGAAAGGACACTGACTCTTTAGTGGAGAGTTCTAGTATCGCGGCGTCCATGGCTACTATTCCTCCAATATATACGCTAGTTTTTGGATAGTCGCGACGAAACTGTTCTGCTATTCCGTTCAAAAAGTTCATAATTTCAGGTTTCTCGCCAAGCGTACCTGGTAGGGCGAAGCTAATTATTACTGAAAAAGCGTCACCTTCTGCATTGACTACTCGATTTACCGTAAGAGGATCTCGCACAGCAATATTTTTGAGACGTTCTATTTCAGATAAATTCATTTTTTCGACATCTTTGAACATATCTTTGACTTCAAGATCATCCCCCGACGCTTCAGTATGTTGATGATTAGTGATGGAATCGATCCGTACCGAGTACGGCGTTTCCCATAAATCGTTAGTCAATTTCTCGATTCCACTGAGTAATTCGGAGGTGAAAGCGTTTCCGTTTTTAGCTTCTACTATGAATAATACACTCTCGTCATTCGTGTATTCAGACTGAAGGTGCTCGTATTGTATAAGTCGCGAATTATTTTTTCCAAATAAATCTTTATATGAAATTGATGGAGAGACAAATTGTAAAAAATAACTAACACCGACCGTGACTGCTATCGAGAAGCAAATTACTTTCCAGGGATTGTCAACGATAGTGAAAAAAAAAGACTCTGATGACAAGTTTTACCTCCAGACTTTTTTAGATAGTTAACGATTGTTATTTTAACACTAATTAAAAGTTGGCGGGCGTATATAGAGAGCCTGGATTACTAATTCTATATAAAATCCTACCCCTCTCATACTTCAGAAGAGCATATAGCATATCGAATTAGTGCTTTATGTCTTCGGCA
>CAZXQY010000103.1:0-8893 GCA_964642505.1 uncultured Gammaproteobacteria bacterium
TTTGCCTTGGATCCTTTGTTGTAGGAAGTCTGATATTTCGCAGGCTAAAAGTTTCTTTCGGAAATGTACTGTGATTGGTGACGTAGCAATCTACATCAAAAACCTTTCGAAGGCGTACCAGGTTTATGACAAACCGGCCGATCTCTTCCTCGAGGCTATCACCCGACGCCAGAGACATCGCAATTTTTGGGCGCTTCGCAATGTAAATATAAACGTGAGCCGAGGAGAGGTTGTTGGATTAATCGGACCGAATGGCGCTGGTAAAAGCACACTCCTCAAGATTCTAGCCGGAACCCTCGACCGGACAGAAGGACAGGTCGAGGTTAATGGCCGGATCTCCGCAATTCTTGAACTCGGAACAGGCTTTCACGAACAACGTACGGGCCGGGAAAATATTTTTCTCGGTGGTATGTGCCTGGGAATGGGTGCAAAGGAAATACAAGAACGCGAGGCATGGATTGTAGACTTCGCCGGGATTGGCGATTTTATCGATCAGCCTTTCCGAGTCTATTCGAGTGGTATGAAAGCTCGGCTAACTTTCGCCGTGGCCGTAAGCGTCGAGCCCGACATTCTTATCGTCGACGAGGCGCTGGCCGCCGGCGATATGCTATTTATCACCAAGTGTATCCAACGTATAGAGGACATTTGCGCGAGCGGAGCCACAGTGTTCTTCGTGTCACACTCGCTCTCCATGGTTGAGCGCTTCTGTTCTCGGGTCCTCTACATGGACCACGGTGTCGTAGTCCAAGAAGGAAACGCCCACGAAGTTTGCAAGGCCTACGAGCTAGCCTGCCTAACCAATGATAGCGAGGCGATGCAACTACAAATAGAGTCTGAACCTCCTAAAGAAATTGGAACAGGTCAGGTACGTATAAAAGACTTTAGAATTCTCGATGAGACTGGCAAACGGTGTGACGTACTTCGAGTGGGTCAATGCTGTCAATTTGAAATAGAACTCGAAAGCCATGAAAGTTTCCCGGATGTAACGGTAAGTGTTCAGTTCATAGGAGAAGACGCTCGCACGGTTTTCTCGACGTCCAGCAGTGCTTTCTTAAACGCAGAAAGCCAGGAATCTTCGGTTCAAATCCCTATAGGGAAAGGACGTCAGTGCGTTCGAGTTCATGTTCCACATTTCCTAGCTGGGGCCGGTCGGTATTTTGTCACTGTGGGAGTCGCTCCTAATCTAATGAAAAATAGTTATACCGACTTCTACGACGTTCGCTGGAAACAGTGGGCAGTAACTGTTCAACGAGAAGCGCTGACACAAAACGTCGCCTTCGAGCTCCCCTGTACTTGGGAGAGTGCTCCGAAATGAAGTTCAAATCATGAACAAAAAACTCGGGCGACAAAAAGTCGGAACTTTCGCAAAGATAGCAGATATCCGCCCGGAAGAACCTACCACGTGGAAAAATCAACTTTTTCTAACGCTTGACTTCGACTGGGCATCGGACGATGTTTTGGAGGAGAGTATCTTTCGGCTTGAACAAGCCGGTGCCGAGGCAACTTGGTTTATTACGCATGCCACACCGCTAATTGAACGCTTGCGGGAGAATCCTCGTTTCGAGTTGGGGATTCATCCGAATTTTAACTTCCTTCTTGAAGGTCAAGACAACTCTGGTAGTGCGGAAGAGGTAGTGGAGTCGTTACTAGAACTCGTACCTGAAGCTGTCTCGGTTCGTAGCCATTCGATGCTTCAATCTTCGAGAATTTTACAACTTTTCCGAAGCCTCGGGCTTAAATACGACTGCAATCACTTCATCCCTGCTCATACCGGGATTGTGTTGCGGCCTTGGATTGACTGGAACGGTATGATCCGCGTGCCATATTTTTGGGAAGATGATGTGGCTGCGGCCGAGAACTTTCGTTCTACTCCACGCGAACTGGTAACAGCCCCTGGTCTCCGAGTTATCGATTTCCATCCGATTCACATCGCACTAAACACTAGAATGCTCGAAACTTACGAACGGGCGAGGCCGGACCATGGCAACATGAAGGCTCTACGGGCTTATCGGGACCCAGGCCCCGGAACCAGTGACTTTCTGGATGCCATTCTTGGTGGGGAGATGGCCTGGTGAAAGTACTTGCATTAGGGCGTAACGAGATCTTTCTAGCTACTCTAAAAGAGTTGGTGTCCATAGGACGACATAAGCTCGTGGCCGTGATTACCGCTCGGGCAAGTCCCGAATATAAATGCGCAGCGGGGGACTTTGAAAATTTTGCGGAAGTAAACGGCATAGAATTCGTGGAGATACAGAGCATAGATCAACAACTCCAAAAAAGAATTGCTGGTTGGGAGCCTGATGTCGCCATATCTCTAAACTGGGTCGGTATCCTCGGGGGAAAAATCATCGACCTGTTTCCAAACGGCGTAGTGAATGCGCACTTCGGCGACTTGCCGCGGTACCGGGGAAATGCCGTCACAAACTGGGCGCTGCTGGCAGAGGAAAGTGAGGTTGCGCTAACCCTACACCAGATGCGACCAGATGAACTTGATTCGGGTGACATTCTTGCCCAGGCACGTATGAGCTTGGCGAAGGAAACTACCATCGATGACATCAATTGCTTCGCTGAAGCTCAAGTTCCTAGCCTTTTCGCGCAAGTCTTGGACCAAATGGAAGAGGGAACTCTCCTGCCACGGCGACAAGAAGACTCGGATTTAACTCCGTTTCGCTGTTATCCGCGGCTCCCGCGAGATGGCCGGATCTCATGGACACAACCGGCTACGCACATTAACGCTTTAGTACGCTCCTTGGTGAAACCGTACACAGGGGCTTTCACGTACTATCGTACCGCTGAAGGAGAGCTACAGAAGCTCCACATCTGGGGAACGCGAGTAGTCATGGAAGAGACTTCTGACCGGGGGATGCCAGGTCATGTAATACGCAATGATTCTGCTTCGGGCGAGTCGTGGGTATACACCGGTCGTGGAATTCTTGGAATTTGCGGAGTATCACACGGCGAGACTGGCAAAGAATTCTCACCAGGCCGAAAATGGCAGAGTACCCGGATGCGTCTTGGACTCGATGTAGAGGAAGAGATTATGAATCTTGTCTGTCGACTAGAAAATGACAGCAAGGACCCCAAGTGACCGAAAAACCTTGCCTCGCCTTTTGCAACGATGTGGATTTCGGTACTTGGGAATCTTATGTCGAGGTGCATCAAACCTTGGACGAACTCGGGATCCCCGCAGAGGATTCTTTCTGGTTGTTCGCACCAGGCGGATCGGAGATGGCTCTATTCGAAGACTCTATCAATCGCAAAGGACCCAAGCATGAGGAACTTCTCCAAGAAATTCGGGAACGGCGTCTTACTATCATTCATTCGGCTGGCGATTTTTCGTTCACTGCCAGCCCAATAAGACCGACTCGAAAACTAGTCGCGGAAGCTCTCGAGTATCTGGATCAGCATGCCTGCATTCCTCACATTTGGACGAATCACGGAGACGAAGGCGACCTCTGCAATATCGGAGGAGTAGCACCGACGTATCAACAAGGTGACCGACCCGACTCAGAGGCATATGTTCTCGACTTGCTCCTTCAGGCTGGAGTGCGCCACTTCTGGACCGACCACAACTACAGTTACGATTTCGTGTTCGACACGACTGAGGAAGCCGGCCAACCCCTCCAAGTCGCGGAACGGACTCGCTCAGGGCACGTGATTCAGTGCTTCAATAGGTACCGTGGGAACCTGCCCAAAGCCCCGGATACGCGCACTCTAGCGTGGCAATTACGTGAAGAAAACATCTCAGAATTAATGATAAAACAAGGAGTTACGATAATTTACCAACATTGGCTTATGTCCAGGGATGATCAAGGCCGACCCATTGCGGCCAAATCCCCTGTTCTGCCTGCGGAAACTACGGATCGGCTGCAGGCGTTGTCGGCTCTCGCGAGAGATGGTAAAGTCAGAATCGCACGCCTCTCAGAACTATTGGACTGTCCGAGGACAAATCAGCTTTGAGTATTTCCAGGTTTTTTAATAAGCTTTTCATGAGTATTTCGATAGAGGACCCTGCTGGTCGACTGCCGAGTGGTGCCTGGGCGATTTTGCCGTCTGGGCTAGCAGGTAAGTTGCAGGTACCTGACCGGGGAGTGCCCATACACGAGGAATCTCTCACAACTTTTGCAAAGCAAATGGATCGGGAACGACGCCTTTGCTTCGTGCCTGAGGTCCCTGTTTCCTCCGAACTTGGATTACCGCCATGGGACCCACTCCTCTATTGGGTTCCCGAGAGCGCTTGCAGGGATGATGACGATACTCCCTTCGAACGCGTAGTCGAAACTACAGAGGAGGAACGAGTTCACTATTTCGTTCAACACTATGGGGTCATTTCACCCAAGCCAATTCAAGTCAGTGTTGTTGTGGCTAACGTATGCAACCTCTCCTGTGTAATGTGTCCCTACCACAGTCCTGAGATTAAACCTGACCACACGACCGGTTACTTTGACGAGCGTCAGTGGATGTCTTGGGATATTTTGGACAGAATTGCCAGTGAATGCGGGGAGCACGGAATTCCCGTCAAGATGGGAAACATTGAAGAACCCCTCCTACATCCCCGCATCATCGAGTTCGTAAAAACGTGTCGAGAGCGTGGTGTACCGACGGTGCACATCACGACTAATGGGACACCGCTGAATGAGCGACGTATCCGTGAGCTATTTGAAGCTGGCGTAACCAGCATGTACGTAAGTATCGATGCCAGCCGCCCGGAGACCTACTCCCGAGTCCGAGGGTCAGACTTGAAACGTGTTGAGCGGAACATGAGGAACCTGCTCCGACTCCGCGAAGAATTGGAAAACTCCTGCAGCATTCACGCATCTTTTGTCAAAAACAAGGGCGTCAGCATGGAAGAAGTTGACGAATTCCGTGAGCAGTGGGTGGAAGAAGCAGATGGCGTGATCCTCTATAACTTAGTGGAATACGAATCAGGTGCCAGCAAGATAGACGAGGTACATGCATTAGTCCAGGAACGTCTTCAAGAAGCGGGGGGACGTTGGGCCTGCTTGAACCCTTTTCAAGAACTCTATGTACTCCCCGATGGCCAAATTTACTACTGCTGCGAGACCATCGGTAAGCTCGCCTTCGAAAAAGTCGAGAGTATGGGGCGTTATCCAGACCAAAACCTGGTAGAGATCTGGCGCGGGACAGGATTTTCTAGATTGCGCCGCGACCTTTTACTTGACGAACTAGAAGCCCGCCCGGGCTGTCGTGATTGCGGTATCTGGATGGCCCACGTCACTTCCAGCGAGGAATCGCAAGGACGAAGAATTTCACGCAATATGATCACTGAGATCACCGAATGCGTCTGAATGGGATCTTCTGGAAGCGAGTTCTGCGTATGGCTCTGCGCCCGGTGGGCGCCCCTATTTTGCGACTTCTCCGAAGAGAACTTGCAATCGACAACCGACCGGTTCTGCCACCAACCTCGCCGCCAGATACACCGTCGATTCCTATCTCGCTTTTGGTCACAACCACAGCGCGCTCCCTCGCTAGCACCGGACACCATCACATCATTCGTCCGGCAGTTCAAACAGCAGAGCGTGAAAAGCTCACCATAGGCTTTTATGGAAATATCGCGAACAATGCTTACAACTTCGTCAAGTGTCTTGATCGCATGGGCCATCACGCTGAATTAGTAGTAGAGGACGAAGGATTTGACTCTTTTGTGATGAATCGACCAGCTTGGGAGGATGTCGAGTTTGAATGCGAGTCTTATGAAGAAGGCCTTGCCGTAGAACGGGACTGGCAACAGCCCAGCCTAGTTCGCCGGGTCAATTACGACCCTGAAGCGCAGCAGTATTATCAGGGACGTCAGTCTGCGATACCTGAAGTCCAGGAACTCTACCAAAAGAATTTTGGGCAAAATATAGCAGATGACCGTGCTTTGCTGTTGGCACAACAAATGGGCCACTGGCCTCTAATCCTCTCGATGGGTCGTTACGACGTGGTGCAACTTTCCGCAGCCGCTATAAGTATGGGGATCTTTAGTCCGCGGCCGACTGTAGTGTTCCCCACCGGATCTGATTTGTTCCTCTCACCTTTCAGAGAGGATCTCTTCGGACTTTTGATGCGCGCCGGGTACCGAGGAGCCCACCATACCCTGATTTGCAACACGAATTACGGAAGATATCTCGATCGACTTGGAATTACCGCAAATCGTAGCTTCGCACCGATGATGATCGATACGGACACCTATTCTCCGGGAGATGCTCCCGCTCTGCGCTCTCGCTGGGCCAGTGGAGGAGGAGAAAGGTTTGCTGTACAAATCTGCCGTCAATCCTGGGAATGGAAAGGAAATAATCGTTTGCTCCGAGGATTCGCGAAGGCCGTACAAGCCGGTGCAGGACACTGGCGCTTGGTCCTGATGTCTTGGGGACAAGACCTGTCACGTAGTCAAAATTTAGTGAAGGAACTGGGACTCGAAGCGCATGTAATTTGGGAACCTCTTTGCTCCAAGCCTAGCTTACGCTTAAGGCAGCGTGCCGCTGACCTCGTAATCGACGAGTTCGCTATCGAGGGCTACGGGACAAGCGTGCTCGAATCAATGGCCGCTGGCCGGGCGGTATTAATTCGGCCAGTGCCAAAGGAATCTTTGGGCGCCTTCAAGGAACCTCCTCCATTTCTTGGTGCCAGTGATGCGGAAGAAATCTCGACCTGGTTCTTAAAGCCGGAGCTGCTGCAAGGTCTCAGTATCGCAGGCGAACGGAGTCGCAAATGGTTGGAAGACGTGCATGGCTATAAGGCAGTGGCGCCGGTCTATCTGAACGCCTATGACCACGCGTTGGGTAAGAGGCTCGGGATTAACCAATGAGAGTCTTCCTTCTGGGGACCACGAAATTCAGCCTGCGTTGCCTAGAGGCTCTCGAACGGTCTGATCAGAACGTAGTAGGCTGTGCCACAAGCCCCCTAATTTTTCCCATCAGCTATGCACCCAAGGGAGTAAAGAACGTAAATTACGTCGATTTTGAGGAGGTGGCCAAAAGTCGAAATATTCCAGCAATCGCCTATAACCGCGAAGATGCTCGGACTTTTCAGCAGAGTATCCAAGCGCTTCGCCCCGACATCCTACTTGCAGCTGGGTGGTACTACATGGTGGGATCGGAACTTCGATCCGTCGCACCGCTGGGCGCAGTTGGTTTGCATGCGAGCGAACTCCCTCGATATCGAGGCGGCGCACCTCTCGTCTGGCAAATTATCCGAGGAGAGACCAGCGCAGGGATTTCACTTTTTTATCTAGAAGATGGTGTTGACACCGGGGACGTAATAGGAACATTGAATTTTCCTATCAGGGAACACGACACGATCGCAGAGGCTATGGAACGCTCGGAGTCTGCGGCGGAGGCTCTAATAGAAAAGTTCTTCCCCTTACTAGAAAAAGGCATGGCCCCTCGCTTACCACAGGATGAGACCCTAGCCAGTGAATTTCCACAGCGTTCTCCGGAGGATGGCGAAATCGATTGGAGTCGCGCAGCCACAGAAATATCCAATTTTATTCGCGCTCAAACCCGCCCCTACCCTGGCGCTTTTACTCGAATTGGCGGAAAAAGAGTGACCATCTGGGATGCGAAGATTGTAGAAGACGACAACTCGCCGTGACACTTAAGAACCTTCCAATAACCAGACCTAGCTTTGATTCGGCAGAACGCCAAGAGATCGACGAAGCGCTTTCCAGTGGTTGGGTCACCCAAGGGCCAAAGACAGCCAAATTTGAACAGCTTTTCGCGGCACGTCATCAGGTACCCCATGCGATTGCGACGAACTCGTGTACCTCCGCTCTGCATCTCTGCACCTTATCGCTTGGGATAGGGCCGGGAGACGAAGTGATCGTTCCGGCCTTTACCTGGGTAACATCTGCATATTGCGTTGAATATGTAGGGGCGAAGGTAACCTTCGCTGACATAAGGTTAGATACCTTTAACCTTGATCCCGTGGCCCTAGAGGCGGCGATTACACCGTCTACAAGAGCCATAATCGTGGTGCACCTATTTGGTCAGTCCGCTGAGATGGATCCCATTCTTGCCATTGCGAAACGACATGGTTTATACGTGATCGAAGATGCCGCATGCGCTGTTGGTACAGAATACGACTCCATGCCTGTCGGTGGTTTGGGAGACTTTGGTTGCTTTTCCTTCCATCCTCGAAAAGTAATTACTACAGGGGAAGGTGGAATGGTCACAACCCACGATAATGAGTTAGCTGCCACGGTAAATGCCCGCCGTAATCACGGAACCCGAGGAATCGCAGGGCCGCCCAGTACACCTCCCAAGCCCTACGAGATGGGAAGATGGGAAGAACTCGGCTTTAATTTTCGAATGTGCGATCTGCAGGGAGCAGTTGGAATCGCGCAGATGACTAAGCTCGACGCACTGCTCGCCGAACGACTCATTTTCGCTCAGCGTTACAATACCTTACTGATGAACGCGCCTGGTCTCGTTCTTCCTACGACGACGACAAAATGTGGCCACACCTACCAGTCATATGTCGTCCGGATCAGCGAGGGCGGGCGCCAACGTCGCAACGATGTTATGGAAGCCGCGGCTGAACGAGGTGTCCAGACTCGACCTGGCACCCACGCAGTCCACCGCCTAGGTTTCTTCGCAAATCAAGGAATAGAGCCGGAAGAATTCCCGAATTCCTGTGAGGCAGAAGATTGCTCAATCACTCTCCCCCTATACCCAGGGATGACTGACGCCGAGCAGGATCGGGTTGTTGATGCCTTGTTACATGCTATCTGACGGGGATGTACACATTACTATGTATATAGAGTACGGGACTCCTAATTGAGATTTGGGGGGGTAGGGTGCCCTAGGGAATTAACCCCGACTGTCGACACAGTAGCACTAACCTTTTTAATTCATTCCGATAGTATCGGCTACGCTCGATTGCTTCCCGA
>CAZXQY010000104.1:0-8875 GCA_964642505.1 uncultured Gammaproteobacteria bacterium
GTAGCTCCAGCTGTAGCAGACGCCGCCGTAATATTTATAGCAGCTCCGCCTGAGCTCGCTGATAGCTTGAATTTATGGGTATCCGCATTTACTACAAAATAATAAGCCCCGTCTGTAAGACCTGTTATCGCGGTACCACCGTTTGCGTCATACCAAATTCTATCGCCGTTGCTTAATCCATGGCTGGCATGGTTAATAAAATCGGTGGCACTAGTAACTCCTTCTGCCCCGGTTGCCGAAGCTATTTCAGTTGTATGTACATCTGCATGGACGGTACCGCCGTTTTCGTACCAAATCTTATCCCCCACCGCAAGACTGTGACCAGATATAGTTACGGTGTTGTTTCCTGTATGAACTGCCGTATTTACGTTAACCGTATCGGCCGCCGGTTGAACGATATTATCTAGGTAATTAGTTAGCATCCAAGATAAAGGTTCTCTTTGTACCTGGCCATCGGATTCCAACATGGTTGCATTTGCTTGCATGATGTCATTGATATTGAGACGTAACGATTCATACCCACTTGCCACTGTGCCTCGGGTTATAACAAAATCTTGGTTCGTAGTAGCAGAAAAATCAAACTTTTTACCATCACCAAAACGTTCATTTAAAATATTGGTTAATTCAAAGGCGATTCCGGTCCCAGATAAGGGAGTTTCTGATCCTGCCAAATGCTCTAAGCCTATCGAAACGCTAGAAGAACCGTCTACACTGATATTAAACATGTTCGAAAGCTGCGCTCTCGTAAGGCTGGAAAAATCAACCCCACTACTGTTGTTCGTTAGATTCAAAGCATCAATGTAAGAGGATGTGCTTGGAATACTATAGCTCAATGCGGCAGGCGCTGATTGAGTTGGTGTCGACAAGTTATCGTACGAATACTTTTTATAGAGTGTTCCTTTCGTGATCAAATATTTCTCACTGTCCGCTTCTGTTTTTTGCAAAGATAAGAGTTCGGTTTCTGTCCTCACATCCCCATATTTATTAACAAAAAACTGATCTCCCGATGTGTCTGATGCTTGGATCAAAGAATTTTCAATATAAGTATCATCGATATAAACATAAGTTTGCCATTTGTTAAATGGAACATCGGCACTAGCATTTGCCGTTTTTACGTAATAAATGGTGGCCAAGTGATCGGAACCCGAAGCTCCGTACACAGTCAAAGATGTGGTTTTATGATACGTATCTTCTTTTGAAGGGTTGAAGGTAGCTGTTATAGGTTCCACTTCGGACGGCAAGTTCAAACCCAATTCCACTTCTGTTGTCGCTTGAAATTCTGACACCGTCACTCGAGGTATAGTCAAGGCACTCAAAGGTTCACCGAAATCAGCTTTGTTGGTCGAGTCAACTGGTAACGCCTGTAACGCCTGTCCGGCTGCGTTGACCATCTGGTTTTGTTCGTTCAGACTGAACCCACCGTTCCGGGTGTAAATTTTCGTCCCATCCGATGATTCTAGTGGAAAGAAACCATCACCAGTTATCGCAATGTCCAAAGAGTTCGCTGAGAACTCAATATTGCCCTGACTGAATTCCTGACTCACTTCTTTAAGGGATACCCCTCTACCTACTACAGCAGATGCTTTCTGCAACGGTGACGTTGCAAAAATATCACCGAAATCGGCTTCGGAACGCTTAAAGCCGGAGGTACCGGCATTTGCTATATTATTCGACGTTACCGACAACTCTGTCGTAGCGGCATTAAGACCTGTTAAAGAGGTATAAAATGACATACTCTATTCTCCTACTAAATCACTACTACTTAATTAGAGATACGGGCGACTTCACTCATCGTCACATTCGCACCGCCATCCACTTCTAAACTTATTTCTTGGGTGCCAGGTTTCCAACTGACACTTTTAACGTTAACCAATGTAGTCACTGGTACCGCGACCAACTTACCGTCATCAACCACGTTAGCTTTAATAACGTAAGTACCTAACGGCACCTTCTGCCCATCTGAATCTTTTCCATTCCACGGTAATACGGTCTCGCCCGGACCTTGAGGTCCCATGGTTCCTCTGAATACCGGCGTATCGGTAGCCACGTCGTACACGGCATAAGCTATTCCTTTAGCGCCGCCTGGAAGATCCACTATCCCTTCGGCAGGTTGGCCATCACCGCCGGTCACATAACCTCCGGCGACAGCCACCCTTTTACCCACCAACTGTGTTCCGGCTAGCATCTGCTCACCCTTAACGGTACTTACTAAATCTTCCATAGAGTTTTGCATACCTTTAATGCCTTCTACTTGAGAAAACTGAGCGAGCTGTGCAACGAATGCCTCGTTTCCCATTGGGTCAAGAGGATTTTGATTTTTTAATTGCGTCGTAAAAAGAGTTAAAAAAGCGTCTCGACCTAAGGTCTCTTCATCCGCCGCCGCTCTCATTCTTTGGTCTTCCAACATTTCTGTTGTGCGGATATAACTTTCATTTTTTACTTCAGAAATCATAATATTTCCTTAAGACTTCAAAACATCGAGGGTTCTCATCAGCAATTCTTTTGCCGTGTTCACCACTTCAACATTATTTTGGTAACTTCGAGAAGCGTTCATCATCTCTACCATTTCCGTAACTTCATTTACGTTAGAGTTATATACAAATCCATCTTTATCGGCTTTAGGATTGCCTGGATCGTGGACTTTTGGATTTACGGTCGTATCGTCCATAATCCTTGAAACTTTTACTCCACCCACGAAATTCGCACCTTCAGTGGTCATTTCTTGATCAACTAGGGCTTGAAAAACAGGCCGTTTTGCCTTGAACGCCTTAGCCTCGCTTTCGGCAACCGTACCCGCATTAGCTAAATTAGAGGCGGTTGTGTTCATTCGAACCAACTGAGCATTCATCGCAGTGCTTGCAATACCAAAAATATTATCTAATGCCATGAATTATTCTCCTCTCAACGCTTTTCTTATCCCGCTAACGCGAGATTCAATAAATCGTAAACTAGCCTGGTATTCGGCCGCAGCCTTACCGTACTTAGCTTGCTCGACACTTATTTCGACCGTATTCCCGTCGATTGAGGGGTTGAACGGAACTGTGTAATACTCACCCTTACCGGTGGAAGACTCCGAGTGCGGTATATGACGGTCATGAGTCGTCCTAAGATTTGACACCATCGCATCCGAAAGGACTTTCCTAAAATCTACGTCTTTGGCTTTAAAACGCGGAGTATCTGCATTGGCTATGTTTTTCGATAGCACACCCATTCGATGGCTTTTCAATTCCAATGCTTTTTCATGTAAACCAAAAACGCTTAAAAATTTCATAATTAGATCAAAAACTCTTAAAGTTAGTTGTCAATTCTGCCGATTACTATTAGTTATCAATCGGTACAGCCGGAGTAATGCAAAACTGATGCCAACGGTCCGACGAAAGGGATTGCTTAAAAATCACCCCTACTTTTCCTTTAAAAAACGCGTTATCAGGGAATAGAAACGAGAAGCTTGCCGACCTGGCAAAAGAAGGCCGTATTTACGGCAATTATTCCCCACCGACTTGTGTCAATTTTTTTGACACCTCATAATGCTTCTAGGATGACGCCTCTAAGAATCTTTTTAACTTGCATCACTCTTATAATTGGAGTCTTGGCACAGGCTCAAGAGCTTTCAACGAGACAAACTGAACAAACCTCAAATAAGGCCAGGTTGGGCGAGCAAATCAAATCCTGGGTTGCTACGCAGCATTCTATCCGGATAGACGATGTTGAACCTGCCGTCAACGATAGACGCTTCAAAGTACCAGCATGTGCTGAAAACTTTCAGTTTAGTTTTCCGTTTGGCGGAAAAGGTACAGTAAAAGCTACCTGTCAATCTCCGAAATGGGATGCTCATATCAGGATACGAATTGCTTCAAAAAAGCCGATGACCCATGGCTTTATATTTACTAAAAAACTGAATAAAGGCGACATTCTTAGTGAATCGGACATTGAGATGGCAGTTGCGACTCGCAACTATACTGGATTAGCTTCAAACGCCAGAAACATCGTTGGCAAAAGTCTTGCTGCAAATGTCCGACAATCGGACTTTATCAAAGCTGACATTCTCAAACCGACGATAGAAGTGTACCGAACAACAAAACAAATTTATGCGAAGGACTTTTTTTCAACGAAAAATTATAAGAAAGTAACTGTTGGGATTCATATGGTTACCGATCAAAATCGGTTTAAAAAAACCTTGCTATTAGGTTCTAGAGCTCGTAGAAATATAGCGCCCGGGGGCTTTATTTCAAAGGCTATGGTAGATACACCCTATAAAGCGTATGCCGCCAAGGATACTATTCGCCGAGGCGATAGAATTACAGATCTAAACGTTCATCTTCGGAAATTTTGGGGCTCACGACCTGCCGGATCAATCACTAGTAAAAAAACACTCCGACTCACCCAGTCTGCCCGCACACTAAAAGAAGGAGACATACTGCGCTTCTCCGACTTAAAACCCGCTCTTCTTGTTAAAAAGGGAGATAATATCGTCTTACTCATCGAAAAAGGCGCTCTCCAAGTCTCAGTAGGCGTGGAAGCCCTCGCAAATGGAAAGATAAATGACATTATCGTACTCAAAAACCTGGAATCTGGAGAAAACGTGAGGGGAAGAATTACCGGTCCCGGTCGTGCCGTTGGTATTAGGTAACAATGGCACAGTGTTTGCTTAGTTAGTGGAAAGACGCGTTAACAGTCGCTTCGCAAGTACTTAAACGTTGATTTTTAAAACAATTATGGTAAATTAACCAGGATTTTTGTTCGCATTGGATGATATTTAACCAGCGACTAAGATACGACGAATTCTTTGATTGTCTTTGCTGGGCTATTATCGGCCCTTTGGTTAAAGAATTTGAGACAAATGTCGATATAACAAGTACCGACATTGTTATAGGTATCAAGAAATACCTGATGGAGGATAAAGTTATGACAGACGCAATATCGAAATTTACGAGAACAGCGGGAAACCTAAACTCCCCGACAGATAGGGCTAACTCTAAGAGTGGCCAAGAGAGCGTTGGTGTCAGCAAACCGTCATCTTCAACAGATGAAGTGGTTTTAAGCAAAGCAGCAGCATCAGCTCTAGCTGCCAATGATTTCGACAACAATAAAGTAGAGCAAATCAAAAGGCAGATCGCGGAAGGTAAATATCCACTGGATAGCAAGGTAATTGCTGAAAACTTCGTAGCACTAGAGTCTATGATAGAATAACAAAAGTGCTAACAAACTTTTTGTTCTAAGAGACGTAAACCAGACCAAGAGAAGCGCTAACACGCTTCTCTTTTTTTTGGAATAAAAAACTATGAATGTGAATGATATAGCCTACCTATCTCAAATTCTTCATAAGGCAGATGCTTTAAAGGAGATTTTAGAGCAGGAATTTTCTGCTTTGAAAGACCAAGACTTGGTAAGTTTTGAAAAGCTCCAGCAAAAGAAAAATCAAATATTAGAATTCTTGTCAAACGAGGAATTCTTAAATCGCGCTCAAGAATATAGAGCCACCGGTGGCGCCGAAAAAAATGGACAACCTCCCGCAAATCTAGATAATCTCACAATGTGGGAAAAAATCATCAAAACCATGACAGATAGTCGCAAGCTTCACCAAAGAAACGAAATACTGATAAATAGCAAAATAGAGTCCATTAGAAGTGCGTTAAGGACCATCCAGACACCTGATCCGCTCAGTAGTGTGGAAGTCTATGATAAATTAGGAAAATTAACCGGTTCAACTGATAGGAACAAGGTCGGTGACGCCTGATTCAAAGGGGTTTTGCGGACTTAAGTACCCTTTTCGTCGCCTGGCACCATACCCTTTAACCAATAAACCCAAGAAAGAACTACCGCCACCGTAGCATACAGTTGTTCGGGTATCTCCTCCTCTAACTTTAACTGACTCAACACAGCAACTAACTGCGGGTCCTCTGCCACGTGCACCCCATTTTTCCTTGCTTCCTCGATGATCGCGTAAGCCATTTCCTCTTGTCCCTTAGCCGTGAGAATCGGGACCGGATTAGAACCGTACTCAATAGCTACAGCCTTCTTAATTTTTTCTTCCTGTTTCATGTGCTTACATCAACTACATTACCCGCCCCGCCCTGACCAGTATCTCCGATTGGTCTCGCGGCATTCAAAACGGTCAGATTGTCGAGACTCAGTCCAAAATTTTGTAGTTCGTACTCTAGCTCGCTACCAATCAGCTTAGCATTTTCTGCGACTTCGCCTCTCACCGCCCACATAGTCATGTCGACGTTAGATTCGCTTAACAAACTGGTTTTCAACCAAACTTCACCTATTTGTTCAGATTTAGTATGTAAGTTAATAATCCAATTAGATTTACTAGGATCCTGATCATCAGGTTCTTTGTATAACTCTACACTGACCGGCTCCGCATCAGTAAACGGTAACGAGAACTGCAAGGCGACGTCCCGATTCTGTTGAGACGACAAGCTATCCACCTGCCTGCCCTCTATTTCTAACACCGCCTGCTCTAAACTCTTTGATATCTGGGAACCTTCTGGAATAGCCTTTAACAGCCCTCTCAAGACTTGTTTTAAGTCAGCTTTATGTAACTGTCTACCACTAAGCAGGAGAGATTCACCGAACAAGCCAGAAGACGCTAAGCCTCGTTTAACAACACCCGGGGTCAGACGCCCCATAGAGGTCTTTAATTGTTCAAGTTTTTGAGCCCACTCTCGTGCGCCTACATAACCTAAAACCTGATCAAGTCCTCCCGGCTTCAAAACACTATTTAAAATAGACGTCTGATTCGGCCTATGAACTAGGCTCAACAAGCTGGTCGGCAGCATATTTATCATGGGTTTACCGGCATTTTGCCCCGTACTAGCAGCCACGGGCGTCAAAGTCACTCCGTTTGCGCCAAAAGACACCTTTAAATCGACCTTATCTCCAGGTTTGAAGCGGGATGACCCTGCCCAATTCAGGTCCCTTTGGTTCAATATCAAACGGAGAAGGTCTCCTCTATTTTCAATAACCGCTCGTACTGTCTGGCCATCCTTCAGACCTAACTGCAAGGCTATCTCTTCGGTTACACGTACCGGTGTGGTACCTTCTAAAAATATAGGTGTAGGCCTATGGGCAACATTTATTTGTTCGGGTCCTAACAAGGTTACACGCCTTTTTTATTACGCTAGGCAGGCAACAGCCGCCAATTACGGATATTTTATCCAACTATCTGGATCAGATGAAAATCTTTTTTTCCTACCACTATCAGCTTTGAAAACTACACTTCTGATATCATCCACACTCGGTAACTTAAGCCGCTTTCCGGCATACATCCAATTCGGATTACTTCGTTTAAATGCGTGCGGATTCGCCTTCACTATAGCTAATCTTACGATATTCATCTTCAGAGGAAGGCCTGAAATTTGACTATTGATAATTTGGTTCAAAGTGTCACCCCGTTTAGTGGTATAATTACCACCTAGTAATCCCTTTTCCGAGCGTCCAGCAGTGCCGTCGAGCGTACCCACCGCCCCGCTTGCAGGAGCCTTTCGGAGCGCCTCTATGTCTTTAATTAGCTGCTTAAGTGCGTCTTCTGTGGCTCTGTACGTTACTTGTCCCGCTACTTCACCTGAAAACCCTATTAGTATCAATATACTGATCAAGAAGATTTTCCAGCTTATTTTCACGTTATATCTAAATTTCATATGATTATCTCTGCCAATCTAAAACGGAAGCGCGATATATCGCGACAAATCATAAAGCGGCGGGCCGGCAATCTGCCTTAGGGTTGCCGTCCGCTCATCAACCCTGTCGATTTCACCCAAAGCTAATCCGGATAAGCCTTCCTTGCTGAGCGCTTGATCCAAGATAGCCGAATTGTCGCTTAACAAAAACTGATCCCCTGCCCGTACACCATTAAAAGAGCCGGCCTGTAGGACAAACCCGACCGATCCAGACCCTGCTTTACTGATTTTGAAATACTCCACTCTACATTTAAAAACTTCTTGCATTTCCACGATCAAAGATTCTGCCGCTTTAGCTAGTTCGTCCTGAAATTTATCTGGCAGAGAGGTTTTTATGTAACCAGCCTCTTCCTCAGGATATTTCAATGAATATGATTTCTGCCATAGCGGAGCCACAGAATCCCTGTGTGTAAGCATTATCTCCACCTCCACCAAGCGCGCAGGCAGTCTCTTTTTGGCACGTCCTACATATTTGGACCAAAGCCCCGACTCTGTTTCCTGAATTCCTGGAAGTAAACGCGAATTAATCTCGATTCGGTATGCAGCGTGATTACCTGGCCGACCAGACACCAGTCTCATATAGTAGGGTTCCTCTATCGAAAATCCAGCTACGGACCAACCCTCTACTGACGATAACTGATCGACAACCGTATTCTCCAAAAGCTCATTAATTTCATTTAAATAATGATTTCCAACCCTATGATTTTTATAATTTTTTGAAACTTGAACAACCGCTTCTCTTATAAGCGTAGAGCGACTGCCGGGGCAAGATTGGTCAGATAAAACTTCTGCGTTGAGCTCGGCTTCCGTGATTCCCGCCGCGGCTTTCACATAAGATAATACCCTAATGCCTCTGATCTTAGCGTTACTAGTCATCACTGAAGATTCATGTAGGACACCGGAATCATCTAAATAGGCTGCGCTGCTGAGCTCTATCTCCGAACCTAAAGTGATGTCTACCAACGCCTGTTTTACTGATTCTAGCCGCCGTTCAGCCTCTGACGTTCCACCCCTATATTTGAGTCGAGAATCCTCAGAACCCAGTATTTTTTCCTGTGTCGGGTCCTCGCTGGCATTCTCTTGGGCAATTGCCAATGATACCCCGCCTAAGCACAGTAAGAATATTTTTAAAAGATGCAACTTTCTCAACATTGTGGCATTTCTAATAATTCCTCAAACGCCGGCCGCAC